>DATEKY010000564.1:0-2132 GCA_035277225.1 Xanthobacteraceae bacterium | reverse complement strand
CGAGACCGCCTCGATCGAGTTCAAGGGCGAACGGGTCGACCTGGTGATGGGCAACCAGGAATACGGCACCGGGCTGGTCACCTCGTACAAGCAGCTCGTGTCTGATCGCCTCGGCATCGATGCCGACCGCATCGACGTCGTCTACGGCGACAGCGACCGCTCGCCGCGCGGTCTGACCGGCGGCTCGCGCGCGCTCCCGGTCGGCGGCTCGGCGCTGCACGAGGCCTCGCTCAAGATCATAGACAAGGGCAAGCAGATTGCCGCGAACCTGCTGGAAGCCTCGTCCGCCGACATCGAGTTCGGCGACGGCGCGTTCCGCATCGTCGGCACCGACCGCATGGTCGACCTGTTCGCGGTCGCCGAGGCCGCGAAGGACCCGGCGAAGCTGCCGCCCGGCATGACGCCGGGGCTCGACACCACGCAGGTGCAGAACCCGACCGCGCCGACCTTCCCGAACGGCTGCCACATCGCCGAGGTCGAGGTCGATCCGGACTCGGGCGTGACGACCATTCTGCGCTTCACCGTGGTCGACGACTTCGGCGCGGTGATCAACCCGCTGCTGCTTGAAGGCCAGGTGCACGGCGGCGTCGTCCAGGGCATCGGGCAAGCGCTGCTGGAGGAGACGGTCTACGACGAGGACAACGGCCAGCTGCTCACCGGCACGTTCATGGATTACGCGATGCCGCGCGCCGACCACTTGCCGAACTTCTCGTTCGAGACGCGCAACGTGCCGTGCAAGGCGAACCCGCTCGGCGTGAAGGGCGCGGGCGAAGCCGGCGCGGTCGGCTCGCCGCCCGCCGTGATCAACGCGATCGTGGACGCGCTGCACGACCGCGGCGTGCGCCACGTCGACATGCCGGCGACGCCGAAGCGCGTGTGGGAGGCGATCCGCGCGGCGGGATGACCGTCGCGCCGGGGCGCCGGCAAAAAACTGAAAAACAACCCCATGCAAAGTACATAAATCGGCTTTTCGTGACGATCGCTTGACTTGCGAATCGAGGGTCTCTTCGCTCTGCGCACGCCCGTCTTATGACCACGGGCAGACGCAGACCGAGGCTCACATGACCGCGAAGACAAGCGATCGAGACTCTGTGCAAACAGAGCACCTGTCCGATGCACAAGCGCAGACCGTGGCCGGCACCGCTCCCGCACCGGCCATGGCCGCTGCAGCCCCGCCGCTTCAGCCAGTGGACGGCAATAACGCCAGTGCCACACAAATCATTACGGTTTCCGGCACGGCAAATCGCGACTTCCTCGAGCCGTTGCTCCAGCAACTCGCCAAAACGAGCGCGCAGGGACGAGAGATGGACGAGGCCGATTTCGGTTTCATGTGCTCTGTCGTCACGGAGCTCAAGCCGCGCGATCAGATCGAGATCATGCTCGCGGCACAGATGGCGGCCGTGCATCTCGCCACCATGACGTCCGCTCAACGGCTCAGAAGCGCAGACAACCCGCTGCAGCAGGACAGCGCCGAGCGGGCGTTCAACAAGCTGGCGCGAACCTTCGCGACCCAGATGGAGGCGCTCACACGCTACCGCACCGGCGCAGAACACAAGGTGGTGCAGCGTGTGTCGGTCACGCTGGCCAGGCAATCGTCGGCAGCGTGACGCAGGCACCGCGCCCATGAAGGGCACGTTTCCGCGCAACAGCGGCCCGATGCTCGCGAGCCTGCGCTGCGGCGCCCGGACACGCGCGGGCAAACCCTGCAGCGCGCCGGCAGTCGACGGCAGGACGCGCTGCCGGATGCATGGTGGCGCGCCGGAATCGGGCGCCCCAGCGGGAAATCGCAACGCCGTCAAGCATGGGCTCTATACGCGGGCGGCGATCGAGGAGCGGAAGCAACTCCGCACGCTGATGCGGGATGCGCGCAGGCTCGTGCACAGCATGGGGTGAGGTGGGGCACGAGGCTGGCCGCTCGCGCCTTCAAGCGCCACGGCGGCAGCGTTTGTTGCCGTTGGCCGGTTAGAATCGATGTCTTCCACAGCATGCCCGCGCAGCTGCGGCAAAGTGGCGTTGCAAGTGGCCTTGAATTAAGCAGTTGTTATAACTACTTAGGTACTATTCTCTAGTACGCTTGCGCCGAGATTCGCAGGTGTGCAATGGTTCCGCTCGAACAAATAAACCCATGGAGC
>DATEKY010000563.1:0-2992 GCA_035277225.1 Xanthobacteraceae bacterium | reverse complement strand
CTTCGCCGCCCAGTATTCGCCGGAGAACAGCTCGCCCTCGGGCGCGGTCAGCTTCACGCCGCGGCGCGATTTCACCAGGTCGATGAAGCTCGCGTGGATGTCTTCCTGGATCGCCTTCAGCCGCGCGACATGATCCGGGTTTTCCGGCAGGAACGGATCAAGCATCGCCTTATTGGTGCCGGACGTGTAGATGCGCCGCTCGACGCCGATCTTCTCGATCAGCCTGGAAAACCCGAAGGTCGCGCCGATGACGCCGATCGAGCCGACGATCGAGGACGGATCGGCGACGATCTCGTCGGCCGCGCAGGCGATCATGTAGCCGCCCGAAGCCGCGACGTCCTCGACGAACGCGATGACCGGGCGGTTCTTCTCCTTGGCGAGCTGGCGGATGCGCTGAAATACCAGATGCGATTGCACCGCCGATCCGCCGGGCGAATTGATCAGCAGCGCGACCGCGCGCGCACGCGGATAGGCGAAGGCGCGATCCAGCGGCTTGGCGACGTTGGCAAGCGTCAGACCCGGCCGCAGCGGCGAAGACAATCCGATCACGCCGGACAGGCGCACCACAGGCACCACCGGAATATCGCCGCGGAACCGGCGCGGCAGCACCGGGCGGAGAAAGGTGGCGGTTTTTTCGAGGAAATTCGGCTCGGCCATCCGTCAGCACATATGTCCTTGCCGCGTCCGGCTCAAGGCTGGATCGAGATTGTCGCGCCGCCGCGCAGGATGGCTTCCGCTTCGGCGCTCGGTTTGCCGTCCGCATCGTTGAGGGTCAGCGGCGGACACAACGAAAGCGGCGCGGCGCCGCCTTTCACGGCCTGGACGACCACGCGAATGGCGACGGCCCGCGGCTTCGGATGAACCGGTACGATCGAGATTCCTCCAAACCCCTGCAACGCCGCGAGCACGTCGCCAAGTCCCGTAGCGCGCCAGATCAAGGTCAGCGTGCCGTGCGGCCGCAACAGCCGCGACGCGCAATTCACCCAAGCCGGCAGCGTATCGTCGTGGGCCACATGGGCCTGCCGTCGCGCCGGATCGGGCGAGACATTCTGTCGCGCGGCATCGTTGTACGGCGGGTTCATCAGAACGTGATGGGCCGCGCCGGGCAGCAGTTTCGCCTGCGCGGCGAAATCGAGCGGCGTTGCTGTCGCGATATCCAGTTCGGCGACCGACACACGATCGCCAAGCTCGTTGCGCGCCGCGTTTTCCCGCGCAAGGGCCGCCAGCGTCGGATCAACTTCGATCAGGCAGACCTGAAGCCGCGGCACGCGACGCGCCAGCGCCAGCCCAGCCGTCCCGACGCCCGCTCCGAGATCGACCGCGATCTCGCCTCCTCGCGCATCCACGGCCGCCGCCAGCAGGATCGCGTCGTGACCGAAGCGGTGTCCGCGCTTCGGCTGGCGCAGCACGAGCCGGCCGCCCAGCACGGCGTCTTCGGTTGTGTCGGCGTCAGCCAGCATCGGGGCGAAGTTCGTGGCCGAGGCCCGCATCGATCAGCAGCCGGCGGGCCTTCGCGACATATTCGTCGTCCACCACGATCCGGCGCGGCAGCATGCCGAGCGAGCCGTCCAGCACGCTCATGTTCTGATCCAGCACCATGTGGCGGATCCCGGCGCCCTTGAGCAGGGCCTCGATGGCGGTTATCAGGACCGCGTCATTGGTGCGAACGATCTCGCGCATGCCTATATCTTCTCAAGGTAGCGTCGAGCGCGGCAAGCCGCGCACTTGCCGCTGAACTGTAGCGTTTCTATGCTCGCGCGTCCTCACGTTCGGAGCGTTTCGTGGCCGTCGTTATCCCGTTCGAAAGCCAGCCTACCTCGATCGATCGTCTGGTCGACCTCGTGACCGCCGACATGGAACGCGTCAATGGCGTGATCCTGTCCCGCACCGGGTCCGAGGTGACCATGATCCCGGAGGTGGCGAACCACCTGATCAATTCCGGCGGCAAGCGGCTGCGCCCGATGCTGACCCTCGCGATGGCGCAGCTGGTCAGCTACGCGGGCGACGGCCACGTCAAGCTCGCGGCCGCGGTCGAGTTCATGCACACGGCGACGCTGCTGCACGACGATGTGGTGGACGAGAGCGAGATGCGGCGTGGCCGGCTCGCGGCGCGCATGCTGTGGGGCAACGAGGCAAGCGTGCTGGTCGGCGACTTCCTGCTCGGGCAGGCCTTCAAGATGATGGTCGAGGTCGGCTCGATGCGCGCGCTCGACATCCTGTCGACCGCCGCCGCCGTGATCGCCGAAGGCGAAGTAATGCAGCTCGGCGCCGCCAAGAACACCGCCACGACCGAGGACGAATATCTTGCGGTGATCCGCGCCAAGACCGCCGAGCTGTTCGCCGCGGCCTGCGAGGTCGGGCCGGCGATCGCCGGCCGCTCCAAGGACGAGCAGGCGGCGTGCCGCTCATTCGGGATGAATCTCGGCGTCGCATTCCAGCTGGTCGACGACGCGCTCGACTACGGCGGCAAGTCGGCCAAGCTCGGCAAGAACGTCGGCGACGATTTCCGCGACGGCAAGATCACGCTGCCGGTGGTGCTCTCGTTCCGGCGCGGGTCCGACAGCGAGCGCGTGTTCTGGCGCCGCACGCTGGAGGACGGCGACGCGACCGACGCCGACCTGGAAACCGCGGTGTCGCTGATGAACAAGCATCGCGCGCTGGAGGACACGATCAAGCGCGCGCGCCACTACGGCTCGATCGCCAAGGACGCCCTGGCGCTGTTCCCGGATTCGACGATGAAGAATGCGCTGGTCGAGGCGGTGGATTTCTCGATCGGAAGGTCCAGTTAGTCAGCGCATGATCTGGTCCGAAAACCGGTACCCACTTTTCGCGATCATGCGCTAGCTGAACCTCGTCGCGCGGACCCACCAGCCCGGATGTTCCGCCTGCAGCCGCTGCGCGACCTCCTGCGCGACGCCGGCCGATCCGAACAGACCGAAGCAGGTCGCGCCCGAACCGGACATGCGCGCGAGCAGACAGTTCGGCGACGCCT
>DATEKY010000562.1:0-2194 GCA_035277225.1 Xanthobacteraceae bacterium | reverse complement strand
CCCGAATGGTACATCGTCTACTCGTTCGAGGATTTCGGCCGCTTCCTCGACCGCGGCAGCGAGAGCGGCTTCGCCTACGGTTCGCACATCGCGGGCTTCTGGCGCAGCTTCTGCACCATCAACCGCGCGGTGCCGCCGGCGACCGAATCGCGCTTCGAGACCAAGCTGATGATCTACGTGATCGGTATCAGCTATTCGGTCGAGTACGCGCTGAAGGGATTGTACGAGAACACGGTCGGCCGCATCACCGAATGGATCCGCGGCGAGACGCGCACGCCGCAGGACGAATATGCCCGCGCGGTGCTGCAGGAATACGCCGCGTTCCTCTACACCGTGCCGTGGTACAAATATCCCTTCGGCGAGAAGCTGTCGGGCTTGTTCGCCATCTCGGCGCCGACGCCGAGCTGGATCCGCACGTGGGAGCGAAATTTTGCGCTCGGCACGGATTACTTCATCAAGATCGGTTACGCCTGGCTGATCCAGAAGGGCCTCGACGCGACCTCCGACGCGGAGGCGCGCGATCTCTTCTTCGTGGTTGCGACCCTGCCGCCCGAGGTGCTGACAAAGGAGCCGCGCATCAAGCCGATCCGCGCGCTGACACCCGAATGGCAGTTGATCCAGACACCGCGCTACAAGGCCTTCACCGACATCCTGCAGAGCCTGCTCGACCAGGGTGTCAATGTCGCGGAAATCTCCGGCAATCGCGAGATCTTCATCACGGTGGTGGCGCCGAAGGACGCCAAGCTCGGCGTGCCCGACGTGATGGAGCTGTTCTCGCTCGATCTCGATGCCCAGCCGGGCTTCCGCCGTGCCGGCCTGCGTGCGAAAGTCGGCAGCCTCGTCGCGATCAGCCGCGATCTCAAGGCCGCGGGCGCCACGATCGAGCATTACTATGATTATTAGGATGAGCACACTGCGCAGGGGATTGGCGGCGGGCGCGCTCGTTGCCGCCGGCTGGCTCGCAGTGGTGCTCGCGCTCACCTTCGTCTCGCCGGCGGGCCGCGCGATAGCGATCGTCGGTGATCCGGCGCGCGCGCTTGCGGCAATCGCGCAGGCCAACGGCCGCGTGCTGTCGGCGAACGGCTACGTCACCATCGCGCGCTCGGACGATGCGGATTTCGTCGCGCGGCTCTATGCGGCCGGTGCGCTGCTGGTGCTCGATGCCGAGCAGGCGGGCGGCTGCAGCGGCGGAGCGCGCAGGCCCTCAGCATGAACGGCTGTTGCTTTCCCTCGCCCCGCGAAGCGGGGAGAGGGTGGCGAGCGAAGCGAGCCGGGTGAGGGGCCTCTACGAAAACTTGCGCCAGCCCCTCACCCGCCTCACCGTCTTCGCTGCGCTTCGACGGTTCGGCACCCTCTCCCCGTTTTCACGGGGAGAGGGAAGGCGGAGAGAGCCGCGCTACGCCCCGTACTTCGCGTAAAACGTATTGCTGAAAACCTCGCCCGGATCGTACTTGCGCTTCGCCGCGAAGAAATCGCCGATCTGCGGGTACGAGCGCTGCAGCTGCTCGCGCGAATAATAGAGCTGGTAGGGCAGGAAGAACCGCCCGCCGTGCGCGACGGTGAGATCGATCAGCTCCTCGGTCACCTTCTTCATCGCGGCGTTGCCGGCGTCGTCGGTCTTCTGGTTGATGTAGAGCACCAGCGAGAACGCCGGCTCGGGCGCATAGCTGAGGAAATTCTCCTCCTGGTGCACGATGCGCACCGAGGCGTTCAGCAGGTTGGTCTTGTTGTCGGTCAGCACCTTGCGCATCGCGTCGACGAAGGGAACGAAGCGGCTGCGCGGAATGAAGTACTCGTGCAGGATGTCGGTGTCGTCGGGCAGCGCGTTGCGCAGGTACGGCACCGAGTCGTGCATCGGATCGTTGCGGCTCACCAGGCACGCCTCGCCCGACTTGATCGCCTGCGCGCGCGTCACCGTGCAGGTCTCCATGCGGTGCTCGATGTGCTTCTCGGAGAACCACTTCGCCTCCTGCCACAGCCCGCCGCGCTTCGACAGGTTGATGGTCAGCCGGCGCAGCTTGGTGCCGCTCGGCTCGCCGAGCGCTGCGCGCTGCGCGCCGGCATCGTCGGTCTTGGTGTAGGTGTAGAGCAGCATCTCGCGCAGGAACGAGCTCGGCGCGGTCGAGAGGTGGCCATACATCAGCGCGATGTTGGTGTCCTTCTCGATCTCGCCGGAGAACAGCGCGGGGAAGTC
>DATEKY010000561.1:0-3166 GCA_035277225.1 Xanthobacteraceae bacterium | reverse complement strand
CAGGCGATGTCGCTTTCGCGCAGCAGCCGGCTGGTGATGCGCGCCGCGTCGAGGTTCGCGCGCCGGTTCAGCAGCGTGCCGAAGGAGAGGCGCGCGAGCGAACGGCACGATGCGCGCCGCGACCGCTTCGGGGTCGCCGCTGAACTGCTCGGCGTTGGGCAGCCGTTCGGCATCGATCGCGCTGCCGCGCGGGGCGATGACCGGCAGGTCGCGCCAGCGCGGATCGGCGCCCAACTCATTGAGGAAGTCGTCGACCACCGCGCGATTGAAGCCGTCGCCGATCACGATGCCGTCGACCTCGCGCGCGTTCAGATAGCTGCGCGCGGTTTCGACCGCGAGCGCGCCGATCAGGCCCATGCGCTCGCCGATCGCGACGGTGAGCGCCGGATAGTTGCGCCCGCGTCCGGCGACCAGCACGGTCGCATCCTCGATCGGATCGTAGTCGACCGTATCGGGAACGTCGGCCGGGTCGGTGAGCGTCTCGATCCGCCGCAGCACGGTCGCGTGCAGCGCGCGCACGCGCAGCGCGGCGCGCAAACGCGGCACCAGCCGGCGCGCCACTTCGTCGGCCGCGATCGGCAGCGCCAGCGGATACGCCGGCACATCCTCCTGCGTCACCGCCAGGATCGGAATGATCGAGCCGTCGCAGGCGTCGACCGCATCGGCGCATCGCTGCGCCAGCGCGTAGTCCGGGTCGGGTTCGGCGCCCGCCAGGATGACGGCGGACGGCTTGGCCTTGGCGATCGCGCCGGCCGCCTGTGCCCGTGTCGCGTGGCGGCAGGGGAGATTGCCACCCTGCGCGAGCGCCTCGCGGACCGCGGAATTTTCGTCCGCAACCACCACAATCGGTCCCGACAAGGACATGGGAAATACGCCCCGGCTTTACACAACAGGCCGGGAACCTAACCGGGCCGTGTAAATGTGACGTCAACGCGGGGAGGGGAGTTTTCGGCGCAGAGTTTAGCGCGTTGTTAAGCGGCCGATGCCTGCGTCCCGCGCCGGGCGCGGAAAGCCGCGACCAGCAAGGGGTTGAAGCCCCGCGCCAGCAGTGCATCGCAGATGGCCTCACGGTCCGCGGCGGAACCGGCAAGCCGATGGCCGGCGAGAACGTCCGGGAGCGCGGTCAGGGTCGAGCCGTCCTCGATGCCGGCGATCAGCTCCTGCAGCGCGCGCAGCGCAAAACGATAGCCGCCGACGCTGACGACTCCGGCGGGCGGACCGTTGACGGTCAGCGTGTTGGCGATGCGGTCGATCGCCGCCGTGTAGCCGGTGTCGATCGTGCCGTCGGTGATCTTGAGCTTCGGCGCGTGGCCGCGCTCGGCGCCGGGCGGGAAGGGCGCCTTCGGCACCATCGGACCGGACAGCGCGATCGTGCCGGCGTGCGTGCGTGCGACGGTCAGCACATGGATGTCCTGCGCGCGGACCCGCCCGACTGGAAGCGCGGACGGCTTGCCGTCTGCGTCGCGCCGCAGCGCGACAAGCCCGATCTCGCCGAACACCGCAACGTCGATCAGCGTGTCGCGCGCGGCGGCACTCGCCGCCATCCGCTCGGGCGCGCGCCAGACCGCGAGCGCGGTGACGTCGCCGATCAGCCCCGCGTCGGCGAGCCGCGCCACCATCGGGCCCGGCAACACCGCGACGCTGCAGCGCTCCTCCGCCTGCTGGCGCGCGAAGACCTCCGGCGCAAAGGCCTGATGCAGCACCAGCGTTCCGCCGCTCAATAGCCACGGCACCAGCGTGGTGGCGATGCCGGCGAACGAGCCGGGCGCGAGCGCGCCGAGCAAGGCCGTCTCCGGCGCGACCGCGGCTTCGAGCGTCACTGTCAGCCCCGCGACGAGAAGCTGCGCATGGCTGCGCGCGCACGGCACGATGCCATCTGCGGTGACGTCGAAGGTCACCAGCGCGAGGTGATCGGCCGCGGCGCCCGGCCGCTCGACCGCGGGCGGCTCGTCATGGCTCGCGAAGATGTCGTCGATCGGCACCACGCCGTCCGGCAGGTCCTCGCCGAATCCGCACAGGAAGCGGATCGTGAAGGTCTCCATCGCGATATGCATCGCGAGATCGCCGTGCACGGTGTCGCCGACGCGCTGGCAGCAGATCAGCGCGCGCGCCGCGACGCGCGACAGCGCGGTCGCGGCATCGGCGTGGCGCCACAGCTGCGGCAGCGGCGCGGCGATCAGCCCGGCGCGCATCACCGCGAGCAGCGCGATCACGCTCTCGACCGTGTTGGGAAGCTGGATCGCCACCACGGAGTCGGTCTGCAGCCCGAAGCCGCGCAGCCGCGCCGCCAGCGCCGTGATCGCGCGGTCGGCCTGCGCATAGGTCAGCCGGCGCGGCGTGCCGTCGGTGAAGTCGGCGCGGTCGGCCGGATCGACCAGCGCGATCGCATCCGGCCGGCGCGCGAGCGCACCACGGAACAGATCGTCGAGCGTCGCCCGGACGGCAGCCTGATCGCTCATCGGTCCGAAGTCCCCCAAAATCATCGGCCCCTTCGTCGCCTCATTGCGTGTGCGGTGCGCGCCACCAGGTTTCCGGAAGATAGCCGTGCAGCGACGTCGCAGCCGGATGCTGGATCTGGGTCCAGCGCGCGATCCATTGCTCCGGCGCATGAAACAGCGGCACCACGTAGAACCCCGAGATCAAAACGCGGTCGAGCGCGCGCACGGCGGAGACCACCTCCTCGCGCGTCTGGGCGGCGAGCAGCGCGGCGATCATCGCGTCGACTGCCGCGCTCTTCACGCCCATGTAGTTGCGGCTGCCGTTGCCGTCGGCCGCGGCCGAGCTCCAGTAGAAGGCCTGCTCGTTGCCGGGCGAGAGCGACTGACCCCATTGGGCCTGGATCATGTCGAAATCGAAGGCGATGCGCCGCGCCTCGTAGGCCACCGCGTCGGCGAGGCGCACCTGCGCGGTGATGCCGGCGCGATTGAGCTGCGAGGCGAACAGGAGCGCGAGCCGCTCCTCGTCGCGGTTGAGCGCGAGAATCTCGAAGCTGAACGGCTTGCCGCTTTTGTCCACCAGCTCGGTGCCGCGCAACTCGTAGCCTGCGGACGACAGCAGCGCGAGCGCGCGGCGCAGCGTATCGCGATCGCGCCCGGAGCCGTCGGTGCGCGGCGGCGCCCAGGTGCCGTCCATCACATCGGCGCGCACCGCGCCGGAAAACGGCGCG
>DATEKY010000560.1:0-10472 GCA_035277225.1 Xanthobacteraceae bacterium | reverse complement strand
GCAGCACGAGCTCGGTGCGGGCGAGCGAATCGATGCCGAGGTCGCGGTCGAGACGGCTCGCCAAGGTCACGTCGCCGCGCTTCAGCCGCTGCGGCGACAGCTCGCGTACGAGCTCGCGCACGACGGCGATCAGTTCGGCCTCGCGTGACGGGCGATCCATGTCCATGCGGCTATTTCCCCTCGTGGGCGGGAACATAGCGTTTTCGGCCGGTAACGCCAGTGCCGCAGCGTCGCGAGCGCCGCCGTATCTCGGGCGGAAACTTGTCGGATGGCCGCCGCGCAGGGCATAGTCTGCAGCCAACCGGGGGCTACTGCGCATGGATGAATTCTACGTCGCGATCGGCGACACGACATCGTTCTCGAAGACCGTGAGCGAGAGCGACGTCTATCTGTTCGCCGGCATTTCCGGCGACTTCGCGCCGAACCACGTCAACAAGGCCTACATGGAGAAGTCCGGCTACGGCGGGCTGATCGCGCACGGCGCGCTGCTGGTCGGCTTCATGTCGACGGCGTCGACGCAGATGGCGATGAAGTCGCGCGCGGACGACAGCGTGGTCGGCGTCTCGCTCGGCTACGACCGCATGCGCTTCCTCGCGCCGGTCTATTTCGGCGACACCATCACGGTGGACTACACGGTGGCCTCGATCGATCGCGAAAAGCTGCGCGCCACGGCGGATATCAAGATCACCAACCAGGACGGCACGCTGGTCGCGGTCGCGACGCATCTGCTGAAGTGGGTGAAGAATAAGTGATTGTGGCCACCCTTCGAGACGGCCGCTGCGCGGCCTCCTCAGGGTGAGGACCTCATCCTGAGGTGCGAGCGAAGCGAGCCTCGAAGGATGGAACGGGTCACGCCCGTTTCACATCGCTCACCGCAAACCCCGCGATGCGCTTGTAATTGTCGGAGAGCGCGCGCAGCTCGTCCTGCGTGATGAAGTCGTCAAGATTGTCGAACGGCTTGTCGCCGGTCAGCTCCTCGACCTTGATGTTGATGAAATCCGGCGGGTGCTCGCGATTGGTGCGCACGACCTTGCCGGTCGCCTCGCGCCGTTGCGCCTCGTAGGCTTTCAGCGCGTCGCGGGGGTCGCTTTCCTTGGCGAGACAGTCCGCCAAGGTGCGCGCGTCGATCACCGCCTGCGCCGAGCCGTTCGAGCCGCGCGGATACATCGGGTGCGCGGCGTCGCCCGCGAGCGTGACGCGGCCGAAGGTCCAGCGCGCGAGCGGATCCTTGTCGACCATCGGATATTCGAGAATGAACTCGGAGTTGCGGATCAGCGCCGCAACATCAAGCCAGTCGAAGCGCCAGCTGTCGTAAACCGAGATGAAATCGGCGAGATCGCCGGGCTTGTTCCAGTCGTTCATCTCGACCGTGTCGCGCTTGATCTCGGTGGTCCAGTTGATCAGCTGGTTGGCTTGCCCGTCGATATTGTCGGCGATCGGGTAGATCACGATCTTGCCGGTGAAGATCGAGCCGACGCGCATGTAGCTGCGGCCGGTGAGGATCGGCTTGTGCTTGGTCACGCCGCGCCAGGTGTTGATGCCGGTGAACACGACGCTGTCGCCGACGAGCTGCTGGCGCAGCGCCGAATTCACGCCGTCGCAGGCGATCGCGATGTCGGCTTCGACCGGGGGCAGCATCTGTCCGCTGGTGGTCTCCTTGACCCGCAGGCGGACGCGCGCCTCGTCCTGCTCGACCCCGACGCACTGCCGATTGGTGACGACGCAGTCCGGCCCGATGCGCTCCTTCACCGCGTCATAGAGGAAACGATGCAGCGTGCCGCGGTGTATGCCGACCTCCGGCGTCTGGTAACCCGCGGCCTTGCCGCGCGGCTCCTTGTAGATGAGCTGGCCGAAGCGGTTGAAGAAGCAGCTCTCGGCGTTCTCGATGCCCGCCGCGAGCAGCTTGTCGCCGAGCCCAAGCGCCGTGAACTCGCGCATCGCATGCGGCAGCAGTGTTATGCCGACGCCGAGCTCCTTCAGCTCCGGCGCGACCTCGTAGACGCGGCAGCCGATCCCGCGCGCATGCAGGTTGAGCGCGAGCGAGAGCCCGCAGATCCCGCCGCCAACGATCGCAATGGTCATCGATGCTTTGCCTTGCTTTTCCTCTCGCTACGCAAGGTGAGGCGAAAGCGCAATCCCTGTGCACGGACGTGCGGGTCACCTTGACCGGCTCGCGCAGCGGGCGAAGCATCATTGGTCGACTCGGGGGAGGCTGACCATGGCAGAACGCTATTTCGTCGTGTGGACGGTGAAGACCGAGGGTGTGATCCTGCCCGAGGAACGGCTGCCGACCGGTCCGACCATCCTGGTCGGGCTGCAGCATGTGGTGGCGATGTTCGGCGCAACGGTGCTGGCGCCGCTGCTGATGGGCTTCGACCCGAACGTCGCGATCTTTTTCTCCGGCATCGCGACCTTGATCTTCTTTGCACTCACCGGCGGACGGGTGCCGAGCTATCTCGGCTCGAGCTTCGCCTTCATCGGCCCGGTGCTGGCGGCGACCGGCGCGGCGGTCGCCGCGGGGCCGAACCCGAACATCGGCGTTGCGCTCGGCGGCATCATCGCGGCCGGTGCGCTTTATTCGCTCATCGGCCTGATCGTGATGGCCGCCGGCCATCAGTGGGTCGAGAAGGTCATGCCGCCGGTCGTCACCGGCGCGATCGTCGCGGCCATCGGCCTCGTGCTCGCGCCGATCGCGATCTCGTCGGCTTCCGGCATCGGCCCCGGCAACGCCGACGGCTCGGCCTTCGCGCGCTGGATCGCGCTGATCACCGTGGTGGCGGTCGGGCTGTTCGCCGTCTATGCGCCGGGTCTCGCGCGGCGCATACCGATCCTGCTCGGCGCGATCGTCGGCTACATCGTCTACTTCATCGCGGCGAACCAGATGGGCCTCGGCCCGGCGATCGATTTCTCCAAAATCGGCGCCGCCGCGTGGTTCGGCTTGCCGAACTTCGCCGCGCCGGTGTTCGACTCGAAAGCCATGGTGCTGATCGCGCCGGTCGCGATCGTGCTGGTTGCCGAGAATCTGGGGCACATCAAGGCGATCGGCGCCATGACCGGCCGCAGCCTCGACCCGTTGCTCGGCCGCGCCTTCCTCGGCGACGGCATCGCCACGATGGTGTCGGGCGCCGGCGGCGGCACCGGCGTCACCACCTATGCGGAGAACATGGGCGTGATGGCGATCACGCGCATCTATTCCACCGCGCTGTTCATCGCGGCGGCGCTGATCGCGATCCTGCTCGGCTTCTCGCCGAAGTTCGGCGCGCTGATCCTCACCATCCCGGGGCCGGTGCTCGGCGGCCTCTCGATCGTGGTGTTCGGGCTGATCGCCGCCACGGCGGGACGCATCTGGGTCGAGAACCGCGTCGACTTCTCCAGGGCCCGCAACCTCATCACCGTCGCCGTGGCCCTGGTGCTCGGCGCCGGCAATTTCAAGCTGACGGTCGCGGGCTTCACGCTCGACGGCATCGGCACTGCGACATTCGGCTGCATCATTCTCTATCACTTGCTGCGTGGCACTGACGACGACGCGGGTTAAGCAAGAAAGGAGTTCGCAGGGTGATCGTCGATGCCGAGGACAACGCCGGAAGGCCAAAAGCTGTTCATCCCGGCGCTGGCCCCGTTCTACGGGTACGTCACAGACCTCTCATGGCTGATCGTGCGCCTGACCGCCGGGCTGATGCTGCTGCCGCACGGCATTCCGAAATGGCAGGCCGGCGTCGCGGCGTTCGCGACCGGCAGCCTGGCGCGACGCGGCATCGAGCCGTCGTTGCCGCTCGCCTATCTCGTGGTGTTCGTCGAAATCGTCGGCGGGGTGTGCATCGCGCTCGGCCTGTTCACGCGCTTCTTCGCCGCCGCGGCCGCGATCCATCTGTGCGTGGTCATGTTCGTTCACATGCCGCAGGGCTTCGGCTGGGCCGCGCGCGGCTACGAGTACCCGCTGTTCTGGGGCCTGATCCTGTTCGCGATCGCGCTGCGCGGCGGCGGGCCGTACTCGCTCGACCGCAAGATCGGCAGGGAATTGTAGGACGCCGAAAGGTCACCGCGCCGTCAACTTGTCGATCTCCGCCATCTCGTCCGGCGTCAGCGTCCAGCCGATCGCTTTCACGTTCGCCTCGATCTGCTCCGGCCTGGTCGCGCCGGCGATGACGCTGGCGACCGGCGCTCGCGCGGCAAGCCAGGAGAAGGCCAGTTCCGTCAGGGTGCGGCCGCGCGCCTTTACGAAGGCTTCGAGCTTCTCGACGATGTCGAAATTGGCGTCGGTCATGAACCGGCCGGCGAACTGCGCCGTCGCAAGCCGCGTGCCCTCGGCGGCCGCACCGCGCTTGTGCTTGCCGGTCAGCAGCCCGGAGGCGAGCGGGAAGAACGGCAGCAGGCCGAGCCCGTAGCGCTGCATCACGCCGAGACGCTCGCCGTCGAGGTCCCGCTTGAGCAGATTGTATTCGTCCTGACACGAAACGAAGGCATTGAGATTGTGATGCCGCGCCGCCCATTGCGCCTCGACCACCTGCGTGGCCGAATAGTTCGAGCAGCCGACGTAGCGCACCTTGCCGGAGCGCACGAGGTCGTCGAGCCCGCGCAGCGTCTCCTCGATCGGGGTGAGCGGGTCAGGCTGGTGCACCTGGTAGAGGTCGAGCCAGTCGGTCTTCAGGCGCCGCAGGCTCGCCTCGACGGCCGCCATCATGTAGCGGCGCGAAGCGCCTTTCTTTTCACCGTCGTCCATCGCCATGCCGAATTTCGAGGCAAGCACGATATCCTTGCGCCGGTCGCCGAGGATCTGGCCCATGGCGGTCTCCGAGCCGCCGCGTCCGCCGTAGGTATCGGCGGTGTCGAACAGCGTGATGCCGGCATCGAGCGCCTTGTGGATGACCGCCCGCGAGCTTTCGAGGTCGATCCGCTGGCCGAAATTGTTGCAGCCGAGCCCGACCACCGACACCCGCAGGCCCGACGCGCCCAGATTGCGCAGCTCCATGTCCGCTCCCCATATGACGGCGGCACGCTCGCACGCGCGTGGTCCGGAGACAATCGGTCCGGCCATGCGCGCGCGGCGCGCCGCCATGCGCTCTCGCGCTGGGCGAAACGTTCTGCTAGGGAATCGAGCCGGCCGGGAGCGCCCGGAAACGGCAAGACAACAATAATAAGTCGCACGCACCGACTTGAGGGAAACGAATGCTCCATCCGCTGCGCGCCGCGGCGCGGCTCATCGACGAAAAGATCGGCTGGAACCGGATCGGCCTCGCGCTCAGCCTGGTCATCATCGGGACCGCGCTGTTCGTGCTGTACCGCATGCTGCGCGGCATCGACGTTGCGCAGGTGGTCGTCGCGCTGAAGGCGACGGACCGCAGCGACGTCATTTCCGCCGCGCTGTTCGTCGCGGCCGGCTATTTCACACTGACCTTCTACGACCTGTTCGCGCTGCGCACGATCGGGGCAAACCATGTGCCGTATCGCATCGCCGCGCTCGCCGGCTTCACCAGTTATTCGGTCGGGCACAATGTCGGCGCCACGGTATTCACCGGCGGGGCGGTGCGCTACCGCATCTATTCGGCCTGGGGCCTCACTGCATTCGACGTCGCGAAGATCTGCTTCATCGCCGGGCTCACCTTCTGGCTCGGCAACGCCACTGTGCTGGGGCTGGGCATCGCGTACGAGCCGGAAGCCGCAAGCGCGATCGACCAGCTGCCCCCGTGGTTCAACCGCATCATCGCGATCGCGGCGCTTTGTATTCTCGCCGGCTACGTCGCCTGGGTGTGGGCCAAGCCGCGCGTGATCGGGCGGGCGGGGTGGAGCGTCACGCTTCCCGGCGGGCCGTTCACGCTGCTGCAGATCGTGATCGGCATCATCGACCTCGCCTGCTGTGCGCTTGCGATGTACGTGCTGTTGCCGGACGCGCCGCCGATCGACTTTGTCAGGCTGGCGGTGGTGTTCGTCTCCGCGACCCTGCTCGGGTTCGCCAGCCACTCGCCCGGGGGGCTTGGCGTGTTCGACGCCGCGATGCTGGTCGCACTGATCGAATACGACAAGGAGCAGCTGGTCGCCGGGCTGCTGTTGTTCCGCCTGTTGTACTATATCGTGCCGTTCACGCTCTCGCTTCTGATCCTCGGCGCGCGCGAACTGTGGCTGGGCGTCGCCGCCAAGAATAGCTGAGACTTCCATGGTGTTCGGCTGGCTGTTCGGGCGACGTGGCGGTGCGCTCGATGCGCCGGCCGCGGCCGATGCGGGCGACGACGAAGCGCTGCTCGACGCTGTCGTGTCCGGGATGCCGGACGCCGCGATCGTGCTCGACCGCGAGGGGAGGGTGATCTCGTTCAACAACGCCGCGCGCATGATCGCGCCGGCGCTGGCACGAGGCTCGCCGGCCTCGCTGGCGCTGCGCGTGCCGGAAGTCGTCGAGGCGGTGCGCGATGCGGCAACCGGCAAGGGGGCGCGCAGCGTCGAATTCGCCCAGCGCGTTCCGGTCGACCGCTGGTTCAAGGTGCACATCCATCCGGTCGGCACCGCGCGGCCGATGATGCTGCTCACGTTCCACGATCTCACGCCGCTGCATCGCGCCGAGCAGATGCGCGCCGACTTCGTCGCCAATGCGAGCCACGAGCTGCGCACCCCGCTCGCGTCGCTCTCCGGCTTCATCGATACGCTGCAGGGCAGCGCGCGCGAGGACGCGAACGCGCGCGGGCGCTTCCTCGCGATCATGAAGACGCAGGCCTCGCGCATGGCGCGGCTGATCGAGGACCTGCTCTCGCTGTCGCGCGTCGAGCTGATCGAGCACATGCATCCGGACACGCCGGTCGATCTGCTTCCGGTTGTGCGCCAGGTGGTCGACGGCCTGCAGACGCTGGCGACCGACCGCAATGTCGAGATCGCGATCGCGCCGCCGGCCGCTCCGGTGATTGTGCCGGGGGATCGCGACGAGCTCACCCGCGTGTTCGAGAACCTGGTCGAGAACGCATTGAAGTATGGCGCGGCGGGCAAGCGCGTCGACATCGCCTTCTCGCCCGCGACCGCCTCGGACGGCGCGCCGGAGGTGCTGGTCGCGATCCGCGACTACGGGCCCGGCATCGCGGCCGAACACCTGCCGCGCCTGACCGAGCGCTTCTACCGCGTCGACGTCACGCAGAGCCGCGCCGAAGGCGGCACGGGATTAGGCCTTTCGCTGGTCAAGCACATCCTCAACCGGCACCGCGGCAAGCTCACCATCGACAGCGAGGCAGGGAAAGGTGCGGTGTTCACTGCGCGGCTGCCGATGATTCACACCCCGTCCGCATAGCTCCTGAATAAAGTCATTATATTTCAATATCTTGCGTTGTCATAAAGGCGTCGTCCACGCGTCATAGAACGATGACATGAGGCGCCTAACGGTAGCCGCGGTAACGGCAAGAAGACAAAAAACCCGCGACCGCTGGGGCGACAGAAGAAGCTTGAAACCGCCGGGGGATCGCGAGGCTTGGGGTGCAAACCCGGGCTGTTCGCGTTCGTTCGGTCAGACAGGAGAGAACCCGTGAAATTCACCAACACCCTCGCGGCGGCGGCCCTTGCGGCCACCTTCGCCATGCCGGCCCTCGCGGCGGACATTTCCGGCGCCGGCGCGACCTTCCCGTATCCAATCTACGCCAAGTGGGCGGACTCCTATAAGAAGGAGACCGGCGTCGGCCTGAACTACCAGTCGATCGGTTCCGGCGGCGGCATCAAGCAGATTCAAAACAAGACCGTGACGTTCGGCGCTACCGATGCGCCGCTGAAGGGTGCGGACCTCGAGAAGTTCGGCCTGGTCCAGTTTCCGATGGTGATGGGCGGCATCGTGCCGGTCATCAACGTCGAAGGCGTCAAGCCCGGCGACCTCGTGCTCGACGGCCCGACGCTCGCAAAGATCTTCCTCGCCGAGATCAAGAGCTGGGACGACCCGGCGATCGCCAAGCTCAATCCGAATGCGAAGCTGCCGAAGCAGGCGATCGCGATCGTGCATCGCTCGGACGGTTCGGGCACCACCTTCAACTTTGTCTACTACCTTGCTGAGGTCAGCGCGGACTGGAAATCGAAAGTCGGCGTCAACACGTCGGTTCAGTGGCCGGCCGGCATCGGCGCGAAGGGCAACGAAGGCGTGGCGAACAACGTCGCCAACACCAAGGGCTCGATCGGCTATGTCGAGTACGCCTACGCCAAGCAGAACAAGCTGACCTTCACCAAGATGATCAACAAGGACGGCAAGGCCGTGGTGCCGACCTCGGAGACGTTCCAGGCCGCCGCCGCGAACGCGGACTGGAAGTCACAGCCCGGCTACGGCGTGATCCTCGCCAACCAGGCTGGCGACAAGTCGTGGCCGATGACCGCCGCGACCTGGATCCTGATGTATGCCAAGCCGCAGGATGCGGCGACCGCGGGTGAAGCGCTCAAGTTCTTCGCCTGGTCGTTCGCCAAGGGCGACAAGATGGCGGAGGAGCTCGACTATGTCCCGATGCCCGACAAGGTCGTGAAGGACGTGCAGGCGACTTGGGCCGCGGAGATGAAGGACGCGAGCGGCAAGCCGCTCTACGCGTTGAGTAACTGAGCGTGAGCATGGCGGGGAGAGGTGCTGAAAAAGCGCCTCTCCCTTGTCCACCGCAAATCGGGGCATTGCGTCTTGCGTTTGGGACAGCGGGCGGCTTGAAGGCTCCTTTGGACGAACGAAGGAGCGCCGATGCAGCCCGAGCGGAGGGGTTCCGTGGTTGACATGGCGTTGCAAGGCGGTGGCGCGCAGACCGCCGACGTGCTGTCGCGATCGAAGGTGCTCGATCGCCTCCGGCTCGGCGACACGATCTTCCGCAATCTGACGCGGGCTGCCGCGCTCCTGGTGCTGGTGATCCTCGGCGGCACGATTTTCGCGCTGATCGCCGGCTCGTGGCCCGCGTTGCGCGCCTTCGGCATCGGCTTCCTGTTCGACGAAAGCTGGAATCCGGTCACCGAACGCTTCGGCGCCATCGCGCCGATCTACGGCACGCTGGTCACGTCGATCATTGCGATGTTCATCGCGGTCCCGGTCGGGTTGATGATCGCGATGTTCCTGACCGAGCTGTGCCCGATGTGGCTGCGCCGGCCGATCGGGACTGCGATCGAGTTGCTCGCCGGCATCCCGAGCATCATCTACGGCATCTGGGGCCTGTTCGTTTTCGCGCCGTTCCTGCAGCAATACGTGCAGCCGGGCCTGATCGCCGTGTTCGGCGAAATTCCGCTGCTGTCCTCTCTGTTCGCCGGCCCGCCCTACGGCATCGGCGTGCTCACCGCGGGGCTGATCCTCGCCATCATGGTGCTGCCGTTCATCACGTCGATCTCGCGCGACGTGTTCGACGCGGTCCCGCCGATGCTGAAGGAGTCCGCCTACGGCCTGGGCTGCACCACCTGGGAAGTGGTGCGCTACGTCGTGCTGCCCTACACGCGGGTCGGCGTGATCGGCGGCGTGATGCTGGGCCTCGGCCGCGCGCTTGGCGAGACCATGGCGGTCACATTCGTGATCGGCAACGCACACAAGATTTCTGCCTCGATCCTCGCGCCCGGCACGACGATCTCGGCGACCATCGCGAACGAATTCACCGAAGCGGTGGGCGACATCTACACATCCTCGCTGATCGCGCTCGGCCTGATCCTGTTCTGCATCACGTTCATCGTGCTCGCGGTTGCGCGCTACATGCTGCTTCGGCTCGAGCGGAGGATCGGTTGATGGCCGCGACCATGAACACGAGCCTTTACGCCGCGCGCCGCCGCCGCAACGGCATCACGATGGGACTCTCGCTCGCCGCGACCGCGTTCGGACTTGGCTGGCTGGTGCTGATCCTCGGCGTGCTGCTCTACGAAGGCTTCAGCGGGCTGTCGCTGAAGGTCTTCACCGAGATGACGCCGCCGCCCGGGTCCGACGGCGGCCTGCTCAACCCGATCGTCGGCAGCCTGATGCTGACGACGCTCGCCGTCATCATCGGCACGCCGATCGGCATCCTCGCCGGAACCTACATGGCGGAGTACGGCCGCCATGACAAACTGACCAGCGTGGTGCGCTTCATAAACGACATCCTGCTCTCGGCGCCGTCGATCGTGATCGGACTCTTCGTCTACGAGATCATGGTCTATCCGATGGGGCACTTCTCCGGCTGGGCCGGCGCGGTGGCGCTCGCGCTGATCGTCATTCCGGTGGTGGTGCGCACCACCGAGGACATGCTGCTGCTGGTGCCGAACACGCTGCGCGAGGCCGCTGCCTCGATCGGCCTGCCGCGCTCGCTGATGATCATGCGCATCGCCTATCGCGCGGCGCGCGCCGGCATGCTGACCGGCGTGCTGCTCGCGATCGCGCGCATCAGCGGCGAGACCGCGCCCCTCCTGTTCACCGCTTTCAACAACCAGTTCTTCAACCTGAACCCGTTCAAGGACGGGATGGCGAGCCTGCCGGCCGTCATCTTCTTCTTCTCGCTCAGTCCGGACGAGACATGGAAAGCCCTCGCCTGGACCGGCGC
>DATEKY010000559.1:0-38388 GCA_035277225.1 Xanthobacteraceae bacterium | reverse complement strand
GATCCGGCGCAGCCTGTGCCAACGTGTCGTGCCCGCCCGGTATCGCCGTTCGGGGCAGCGAGATGATTCCGGTGCCGTGCCATCCCCACCGTGCGGCTGTGGGTGTCTTTCCTTTGGCGGTAGGCATGACGATCTCCTGCGACAGTCCTCGGGCGCCGTCGCAACGTGAGCCTAGCGGATTCGTGTAAGCGACAGATTATGGAATGCATTCAGCAAGCCAGCATCACATCACGATGCCGCGATGGCTTAGAAGCGCCGCAGAAGCCGAAATCAGATACTAGCTAAGACGCGCGTGCCTCAACGTGCTTGATGCCGGGGTCGGATGCGAGCCTCAGTGGTAGTCTCAAGCCCGCGTGCGGCGGTCATCAAAGCAACTCTTTGAGGCGGCCAAGGTCGACGTTGCCGCCGCTCAAGACGCAGCAAACCTTCGCTCTCTTCGGCAGCGGAATGCTTCCGGTGAGGAGCGCGGCGACCGACGACGCACCCGCGCCTTCCGCCATCAGCTTGCAGCGTGACAGCAGGACTTTGATCGCGTGGACGATGTCGGAGTCCGGCAGCACCGTAACCTTCTCGACATGGTCGCGCACGATCGGGAAACAATGATCGCCGACGAAGGGCGCACCGAGGCCGTCCGCGATCGTCGCGACCTTCTCGAGACGCACCGGCTTTCCTGCTTCAAGGCTTCGTGCCATGCCGGCGGCGCCTTCCGGCTCGACGCCGAACAGCCTGAACTTGACGCCGAGCGCCTCGCGCGCCATCGCCACTCCACCGATCAATCCGCCTCCGCCGATGCCGATGACGACCGCTTCGACATCGGGAATGTCCTCGACGACTTCGAGGCCGAGCGAGGCGTGGCCGCGCATCAGCATGGGATCGTCGAATGACGGCACGAAGATCAGATTCTCAGCCTTGCAGATCTCCATGCAACGGACATAGGCGTCCGCCGCGGTGCCGTGTAGCACGACCTTCGCGCCATAGCCCCGCGTGGCCTCGGCCTTGATCGGGCTCGCGGTCTCCGGCATCACGACCGTGGTGCGAATGCCCGCGATGCGGCCGGCATAGGCGAGACCCTGCGCGGCATTGCCAGCCGAGAAGGTGATCGCCCCGCGGCCGCGCTCGTCATCCGCAAGATTGAGCAGGCGCGCCAGCATACCGCGCGGCTTAAACGAGCCGGTGCGCTGGAACAATTCGGCCTTGAGCCAGACGTCGTGACCGGTCAGGTCCGAGAGATAGCGTGAGCGCACGACAGGCGTGCGATGGATATGCGGCGCGATCGTCTGCCGAATGGCCTTCAGCTCGGCCAGCGTCGGCATCATGTTGCTGATTTGTGTCATGCCAATGCCACGCATTCGATTTCGATGTCGAATTCCAGCGGCCACGACGCCATCGCGACGAAGGTCCGCGCGGGCGGATCGTTCGGGAAATACCCGCGATAGATCTCGTTCACGGTCTTGAAGTAGGCCGCATTGGTGATGAAGATCGTCGTCTTGACAACCTTGTCGAGCGACGAGCCGGCGTGTTCCAGCGTGTATTTCATCGCTTCGAGGACGGCGCGTGTCTGTGTCGCGACATCGCCTTTGACGAGCTCGCCGGTTTTCGGATCAAGCGGAGGAAGGCCGGAGCAGTAGAGCATGTCGCCCGCCTTAACCAGGATGGAAATCGGCGCGCCCGTCCTGGCGACCGCGTCCGTCAGGCCCGGTACGCGGATAACTTCCTTTTTCATCGCGTCACTCCTCGAGAAGCACGTTTGCGTCATCGTCCCAGAAGGCGGCGAGCGATTGCTCCTTCTGGAAATTCATCCCGGACTTCCCGGTGTTGAGAAGCGCGGCATGCAGCCTTGTGCCGTCTGACAGCCGAAGCACCAGACCGACGGTCGTGCCGCGGTAGACGACGGAGTCAATGACGCCCTCGACCGCGTTAAGAGCCGGACGTGCCGATGGCGCCGCGACCCCGATACGCTCCGGACGCACCGCCGCGATGCGGCGCTGCCCGGCGGATGCCACGCCCTTGGCAAGACCAAGCCGCGCGCCGTTGCCGGCTACGAGGACAGTGCGACCATCCGCGCCTTGCTCGATCGTGCCTTCGAAGAGGTTCGTGGTGCCGACGAATTCCGCGACGAATCTCGTATGCGGACGCTCGTAGAGTTCAGCGGCGGTGCCGATCTGAACAATGCGTCCGCCATCCATCACGGCGATGCGGTCGGCGACCGTCATTGCCTCTTCCTGGT
The DNA here is from genome assembly GCA_035277225.1 of Xanthobacteraceae bacterium. Lineage (GTDB taxonomy): Bacteria > Pseudomonadota > Alphaproteobacteria > Rhizobiales > Xanthobacteraceae > PALSA-894. The sequence continues at coordinate 36,161 of DATEKY010000559.1, read as the reverse complement.
CGTGGGTGACCAGAATGGTCGTCAGCCCGAGGCGCGTGACAAGCGCACGCAGTTCCGACTGCATCGCGGCACGCAGGTTCTTGTCGAGTGCGCTCAACGGCTCGTCGAGGAGGAGCACGCGCGGCTCGGTGACGAGCGCGCGGGCGAGCGCCACACGCTGCTGCTGGCCGCCAGACAAGACCGCCGGATAGCGGTCTTCATAGCCTTCGAGGCGAACGAGCCGCAGCGCATTGAGCGCGGCCTGCCGAGCCTGCGCCTTCGGCATGCGCCGTCGCCACGTGCGCAACCCGAATGCGACGTTGCCGAGCACGGTCATGTGCGGGAACAGCGCGTAGCTCTGAAACAGCAATCCAACATCGCGCTGTTCGACCGGCGTGCCGGTGACGACCCGCCCGGCGATCGAGACACTTCCGTCGTCCGGCGAAATCAGCCCGGCGATCATCCGCAAGGTCGTCGTCTTCCCGCAGCCGGACGCACCGAGCAGCGCCACGATCTCTCCCGGCGCGATGTCGAGCGAAACGTCGTGCACGACGCGAACATGGCCGAACGACTTGTTCAGTCGTTCGAGCCTGACCGCGCCTGCCGGTTTCGCGGGACGTTCGACCTGCATCAGATCGGGATGCTCACGGGCTTGATGGTGACCTTCTTCTTCCGGATGTCCTGAATATGGGTCACGGTGTTGGCGATGATGGCGTCGAGCACCGCCTTCCCCTTGGCAGCCGTCGCAACGGTCGCATCGCCTCCGATTCCGGTCGGCCTGGAAGCCGCGAGGAACTCCTCGTTGGTCGGGCGCACCGAGATGGCATTGATGTCGAACGGCGGCTCGATCGGCATCGGGTTGGTCGGAAACGGCCCGCTGCCATGTGGCGTGCCGGTTGCGGCCTTGGACATGTCGACGAGATCGGGACGCCAATGCAGCATGAATGAGGTCTCGCTGTCGCCGGCGTGGCCATTCTGTCCCGGCATGCAGATCTCACCCACCTCGCGGCGCGCGATCAACCCGACGTCGACCACGGAGACGTATGCGCCGGTGGTGAAGCGGACCTTCGTGGCGGCGATTTCCATCGGCGGCAGGTTTGCGATGCGGTTGCCGTTGACCATCACGATGCGCTTGAAACCGTGATAGATCAGGCTTTCGCAAACATCGACCAGGACGTTGATCATCGTCTCGGGACGCAGCGTGATCGCGCCCGGGTAGGCGAGATGGTGCGACGACCAGCCGAAATGTAGCGGTGGCGCGACCAACGCGTTCGCCTTCCGCGCCGCTCCCTCCGCGACCGCGATCGCCCAGCCGGTATCGACGAACAACGGGGTGTGATCGCCGTGCTGCTCGGTGGCGCCCACCGGCACGAGCACGACGTCGTCTTGCGCCAGATGCGAACGGATCCGGCCCCAGGTCAATTCCTGAATCCAGCAGCTGTTATCGAGAAGCATGGGCATTCCTCTTGGTGGCATGAGAGACGACGGCCCGTCCTGCCGGACGGGCCGCGTCACGGGCTGAGAGCGCTTACTCGGTGAAGATCGTGTTCCACTTCTCGGTCCAACCGTCGCGCGCCTGGTTGACGTGTTTCCAGTCGGGGCTGAACAGGCCGAGGTCGTCCATCTTCTTTTCCGGGTACGCGATGTACTTCAGCGTATCGGCCTTGAAATCGACATCACGGATCGGAGGGGCCGCAAGCGCGAACTCGGAAAGCTCCTTCTGCACCTTCGCGTCGAGCATCCGGTTCATGAACGCAGCGCCGAGGTCCTGATTGGGCGCGCCCTTGACCAGCGTCATGCAGTTGACACCCGCCCAGGTGCCTTCCTTCGGGTAGCACATGTCGATCGGCGCACCCTTTATCGTGTAGGGATAGACCCACTTGGAGTAATCGATCAGTTCGACGAACGCCTCGCCCTGGATGACCTGATTGGCGCCCTGTGCGTTGGACTGGGCGACATTGAGGATGTTGGGCTTCAGCTCGGTCAGCAGCGGCCACGCTTGGTCGGCGAGATACTGCGCCTCCTTGTAGGGCTTGCCGGTCGCGAGCGCGGCCGCGGTCATGACCATCATCGGGCCGCCGGTGGAGCGCATGCTGAGCAATGCGATCTTGCGGCGGAAGCGCGGCTCCCACAGTTCCTTGTAGCTCTCGATCGCCTTGATGATCTTGGGATTGTAGGCGATCCCGGCCATCGAGATGCCGATCGCGACGCCATAACCTTCATCGTAGATGAAGCGCGGGAAGACCTTGGCAAGATTCGGCATGTTGGCCTTCGGCAGCGGATCGATCAGGTTCTCGCGCTTGAGGATGTCGATGCCGAGATCGTCGACGAACACGACCGTGTGCTGCGGATTGGCACGCTCGGCGCGGACCTTCGCGATCTGCGGCAGCGTCCAGCCCTCGTTCACCAGGACGCGACAGTTGAACTCGGTCTGGAACGGCGCGACCACCTGCTTCTTGATGTATTCGCCCTGCGCCCCGGCCCAGATGCCGATCGTCAGTGTCTTGCCCTGCGCCCACCCGTGGCGCACGAACACGACGGGGGCGGCAGCCGCCACACCTGCCTTCAAGAGACTTCGCCGCGAGAGACCACTTCCCGATTTCCATTTCGTCATGGCTGGATGCTCCTCTGGTGCTGGTATGGCAGTTAGATGCTGGCAAATCGGCGCAGGCCGACGAGCCGTTCGACGAGGATTGCGAGAACGAGCGAGAAGGCTATCGTCAAAGACGAAATTGCCGCAATCGATGGATCGAGAAAGCGGTCGATCAGCGCGAACAGCGTGAGCGGCAGCGTCCGGTATTCGGCGTTCACGAGCCACATCGAGACCGGAAAATTGTCGAACGAGGTCACGAAAGCGAACACTGCGCCGGCGACGATACCGTTGGCGGCGAGCGGCAGCGTCACCTTGAACAGGGTCTCGAACGGACCGGCGCCGAGAACGCGCGATGCCGCTTCAAGTCGCTCGTCGATCATCTGCAGTGCCGCCGTCACGGTACGCACCACGTACGGAAGCGTGATGACGACGTGCCCGATCACGAGTTGCCAAAATACCGCGCGAAACCGCAGCCCGTTGAAGAACTGCAGGAACGCGATGCCGGTCACCAGCATCGGGAAGACGAGCGGCGACAACAGCAGCGCAATCATCGCGGCCTTGCCGGGAAAGTTGCCGCGCGCAAGGCCGAGCGCCGCGGCGGTCCCGAGCACGACCGAGCCCAGGGTCGCCAGCAGCCCGATCTGGAGACTGAGCAGCAGGCCGCTGATGAACTCCTGATTCTCGAGGGCGCGTCCGAACCACTCCCAGGTGAAGCCGACGGGCGGAAACGCCAGATAGGGCGCCGTCGTGAACGCTACCGCAATCGTGACGAGGATGGGCGCGAGGATGAAAGCCAGGATGGCGGCGACCGCGATCCACAGCACGATCGATGCGCCGCGCCCGTTCACGATGCGGCCCCCGCCCACGCGCGCAGCCGCCGGTCGACCACGAGCCCGTAGCCGATCACGACGGCAAAGTTGAGCAGCATCATGGTGGTGGCGATCGCCGAGCCGAACGGCCAGTTCGACACGGAAAGAAGCTGCTCCTCGACCAGTGTGCCGAGCATCTTCGAGAAATCACCGCCAAGAATGGCAGGCAATACGAACGAGCTTGCCGTCAGGGTGAACACGAGGATCGAACCGGCACCGATGCCCGGAAGCGAGAGCGGCAGAATTACCTTGAAGAACACCTCGATGCGCGACGCGCCGAGCGCCGCCGCGCTTTCCTCCAGATTGCGCGGGATCGCGCCAAGCGAATTGGCAAGCGGCAGCACCATCAGCGGCAGAAAGACGTGCAACGAGCCCACCACCACCGCTGACTCGGTATAGAGGAACAGATGGCCCGCCTCGATCCCGAGCCAATCGAGCGCCGTGTTGAAGGGACCGGTCCGTCCCAGGATGATGCGCCAGCCGAACGTGCGCGCCACGATGTTCACGAGCAACGGCATCACCACGATCAGCAGCACGATGCGTGCGGCAAGCTTCGGTCCCCGCGCCACCATCCACGCCAACGGATAGGCGACGGCGATCGCGATCAGCGTCGTGACGATGCCGATGCGCAGCGTTACCACCAGCACGTGGCGGTAGATCTCGGTTCCGAAGAAGCGCGCGTAGTTCGCGAAGGTGAAATCCGGCGCCATGATGCCGGAGGCCAGCTGCGTGTTGAAGCTGTTGCGCACCATCGTGATCATCGGCGCGAGAAAGAAGATGATCAGGAACAGCACCGCCGGCACGGCCAACCAGACCGTGCGCGGAATGGCGTAATCCGGGCGGCTGCTACGACCAGCCATCGCGTCCCGCTCCGCAAACGAGCGCGCACACGTTCTCGCCCGGCCGCAGCTGGACGGCGCCATTGAGCAATGCTGCGATAGTTGCGGAACCGCTCATCTCGGCCGCCACGGCGAACTCTGACCAGAGCCAGCGTGCGGCTTTGCGCATGTCGTCATCCGAGACAAGAACGACCTCGTCGACATGTCGACGAACGGCTTCGAAATTGAACGGCTCGGTGCGGCCCGCCGCGAGCGTCACGGCCGCGGTTTCGATCTTCGGCAACGTGACTACCTCGCCCGCATCGAGGCTCGCCTTGAGTGTCTGTGCGCCCACCGGTTCGATGCCGATAATCCTTATCGACGGCTTGATGGCCTTGGCGGCCGTCGCAATGCCTGTGATCAGCCCACCACCGCCAATCGCGACAAGAATTGTATCGATCCGTGGAACGTCTTCGAGAATTTCGAGCGCAATCGTGCCTTGCCCCGCCGCCACAAGCGGGTCGGCGAAAGGGTGAATGTAGGTCAGGCCTTCCGCACTGGCAATCGCGAGCGCGTTCTTATGGGAGACGTCCCAGGCGTGGCCTTTGATCACGACTCTTGCCCCGTACGCCTTCAGCTTCTCGACCTTATCCGGATTGACGTTGGTGGGCAGGCAGATCGTCGTGGGTACGTCGAGAAGACCTCCAACATAGGCAACCGCCAGGCCGTGATTGCCGCCAGATGCGGTGATGAGCCCGCGGTGGAGTTCTTCCGGTGACAACGCGCGAGCCTTGCTGACCGCGCCGCGCGCCTTGAAGGAGCCGGTGGCTTGGAGCAGTTCGAGCTTGAGCCATAGCTCGGCCGACACCGGAATCGGAGTGCGCTTGAAAGATGTCGGATTCCACATCGGAGTCCGCCGGGTCGCGCCCGTGATTCGATCGGAGGCGGCTTCAACATCAGCCAACGCCAACATGACTTCGTCCTGGCAGGATGCGGCCCGCTCAAAACTGGGCGCGCCGAACAACTGAACAAACGAGTGTTTCATCGCTGTTGCCTTCGCGTCCAATATCGTTTCAGATTTGCAGCCATAGTGAAACGCGATAGCTGGGCGCCGTCGCGGAAATGGACAAGTAGCCCCGGCGTCCCTGGTTGTGTTCATGGATCTGCGCCAGCTTAAATACTTCGTTGCCATCGCGCGGCATGGAAGCTTTTCGACCGCGGCGCAGCGCATCCGCGTCGCACAGCCGGCGCTGAGCACCCAGATTGCAAATTTGGAGAAGGATATCGGGCGGGCGCTATTCGAACGCCACGCGCGCGGCGTCCGGCTGACCGAGACCGGCGAGACGCTTCTCGATCATGCGGTCGCGATCCTTCAACGTGTAGATGAAGCACGCATCGCGCTGTGGCCGAAGGTCGCCAAGGGCGCGACCGAGATTACGCTCGGCGTTCCGCCGCTGATTTCGATGATGCTTACCGTACCGCTGGTCGAAGCAGTCGCGCGCGATCTCCCACATGTTTCGCTCAAGATCGTCGAGGGCATGAGCGGCGCGCTGCGCGAGTGGCTGGCGGACGGCAGCATTGATCTCGCGTTCCTTCACAACATAGACCGCGAAGAATTCCCCAATTCGGTGCCGATCATTCGGGAAAGTCTGTTCGCTGCCGCCAGCCTGTCGAGCGGAATGTCGTTCGGGCCGGAGCTTCATGCGAGCGAACTGGTGAAGCTGCCGCTGATCGCATCGACCGCAAAGAACAGCCATCGTATGCTGCTGGAGAACATCAGCGCGCGGTATCGCCTGCCTCTCACGATCATCGCACAGGTCGACTCGATCCCGCGCCAGCGCGAACTTGTTCGGCGCGGCAAGGGAGTCCTGGTCATGCCGTTGGCCGGCTTCTCGGACTGGCCGAAGGAGGGCATCCAGTTCGCGCGTCTGGTGGGCGAGGACGTGTCCTGGGACTCGGCTCTGGTCCCCGCACGCAATCCAGCCGGAACCGCGGCGATGAAAGTGTTAAGGAAGCTCATCGTGTCGCTGACGCGGGAGCTCGTTCAATCCGGGCATTGGCCGGGGATCGCTGGCCGCGATCGAACCGGACTGTCTGATATGTGATCTTGTCCGGCGTATTCCGCCGCCGCACCCCTTATCAAGGCAACGGCAAGCCTGGAGGCCTTCTTGAAACTTGTGATCCATCATGACTTCTCGTTCTCCAAATATCTGCCGGGCGAGAGGGCGCTCCCGGAATTCGCGACCGCGGAAAAGCTGCGCGCCGAGATCGCCAAGCGCGATGCGAGTCTCGATGTCGTCGTGGCGGCAGATCGCGCGCACATGACGGAGGTGGTGCGCGACGCCGAGGGCCTGATCTCTTATTCAATCACGCACGACCTGCTCGATCACGCACCGAAGTTGCGGTGGGTCCAGGCCGGCAGCGCCGGCATCGATCATTTCTTCAAGTCATCAAACGTGCAGCTTGCCGATCTGGCCCGACGAAACATCCTGCTGACAAAGGCGGCCGGGGTGACGCGCCATGTGATCGGTGAGCACGTATTCGCCATGATCCTGGCGATCTCGCGCGGAGTGCCGCGTGCCGTTATGCAAAAGGAGAGCCGTGTCTGGGAAATTTTCATGGGCGCCGAGCTCAATGGCGCGACACTGGGCATCATCGGGCTTGGCGGCATCGGTGATCGCGTCGCCGAGTTGGGTAAGGCGTTCGGTATGCGCGTCGTCGGCACCAAGCGCAACACAAAGGCCTATGACGGCGCCGCGGACGAGGTTCTGGCTCCAGAGCGCGCGCGTGACGTCGCGCAGAAGGCTGATTATCTCGTGTTGGCCTGCCCGCTCACCGCGCAGACGCGCAATATGGTCACGGCCGATTTCCTCAAAGGTATGAAGAGGCACGCGGTTCTGGTTAATATCGCGCGCGGCGAGCTCATCTGCGAGCCCGATCTGGTTCACGCGCTCAAGACCGGTGTGATCGCCGCCGCGGCGCTGGACACGTTCGGCCGACCGGGGCGGCAGGTCCTGAGCGACCTCGAAGCGCTCGATCCCGCCAGCGACCTGTGGTCGTTGCCGAACGTCCTGATCATGCCGAACAACGCCTCAGCAACCCCCCGCATATATGAGCACCTCGCCGATATCGTGGTGGCGAACGCGGCGCGGCTGCGCGCCGGCCAGACGCTGCACGGGGAGGTGAAGTCGGAGGATGTGACCGAATGACCGCCACCACAATCACTGCCGAGGCGAAGCCGGACATGATGGCGAAGCTGGAAACGATCGGCGATGTGCTCGATCGGCTGATCACGATCGATCTCAAGGGACGCGGGGCGGTCGACATTCTTTATCGCGAAGCCCGCAGGCGAGCGGGGAAGCCACTGACGATGCGGGCGGCGTGCGAGATCAGAAGCCACGTCAAGCGCGGCAGCGCTGCGGTCTTGTGCACCGGTTTTCCGGTCCGCCCGTGGATTTCTCCGGCCATCGGCGAGACCGACGGCCCGCCCGGCGTCGCGGCGCTCGCACGCGCGATCAGCACCGGCCTCGGCGCGGTCCCGCTTGTCACCGCGCCGACGGGGATGCGCGAGCAGGTCGTCGCAGCCTTGCGGGGCGGCGGAGTTCTGGTCTTGGACCCGGAGGCGGCAAAGCGCGCCGCCGAGGGAAGCCGCCCGACCTGCGCAGCCGCCGTCATCGACTTTCCGACCGACCGCAACGAGGCAGCAGGCGCGGCAGAGCGCATCGTGGGCACGTACCAGCCGTCGCTTATCGCATCCCTCGAGCATCCCGGCGCGAATCGGGAGGGCATCTACCACTCGAGCGTCGGCCTCGACGTCTCTGAGGGGACCGCTAAAGTCGAAGCGCTGTTCGCGCTGGCCGCGTCGCACGGCGCCCTCACGATGAGCTTAATCGACATGCCGAACGAGATCGGGGCTGCCGCTATTGCCGACGTCGCCGAGCAGGCTTCAATCTTTGCCCGGAAGTGCGCGTGCCCCTGCAAGGGCGGCACGCTCGGAGCCAGCGACGTCGACGTGCTTGTTGTCGGAACGACCGTAAACTGGGCCGCCTATGCTACTGTAGCAGCACTCGGCATTTTGTTGAACGATCCAAATATCCTCGCCACACAAGAGCATGATCGGCGGGCGATGGAGGCCATGCAACTTGCGGGAAGTCTCGAAGGTGTTTCTGGCTCCGTCTGGCCTGCGGCCGGAGTCGACGGTATTCCGACAAGCTTGTCCGCCCATATCGTGGAACTCGTGGGGGAGGTGGCCAAGGACGCCATCCTCACGAAGTCCAGATCGCCATTCTAGCCGCTAAAGCTTGAGCTTTCCGGTGCCTGCAGTGACGGCGCTCTCCTCCTTCATCACGCTCGGTAATGACAGGTTCCGGAATACTAACTTCGCCTCCGATCCCTCGCCGAAGCAGGGTTTCCGCCCCGATGAAGTTCTCCTTCGGGATCCGCGATCCAGTTGGGAAATGCGATTAGCAACCGCGCGACCCGCCGCGGTAGGACCGTGTGCTTGTTCGCTGAGGCCAGTGGCTTGATGTGCCCGCGAGGGTCTCGCCACCGGCCCATGAGGAGCGGATTTGGGGAACACCGCTCTGATGCTGATGTTTGGTCTTGACCAGCCTCGGCTTCTGCGCCGCGGTCGCAAGCTCTGTCCTGTGGCTGCGCGAACTTAGCAAAGTCATGACACGCGCGATGGTGTGACCGAACGGCACCATGAGATTCTCGTCACATTGACTCGGAACCAAGGTGTGGAGCCGTCCCCAGGTCCGTTATCTCGTCGCAAGCGTCATCGGTGCGGCGCGCGTTCCGCTATGGGCAACTTTGCAGGTGGCCGCACGCAACAGCGAAGCTGATTGCTCCTTTCGGCGCGAACTTCAACCAGCGCAACGACCGCATCGCCCCCAACCTTGGATACTCAGTCTCAAGCGCATGGCATACCGAAGGTATTTGTTGTTTGAGCAGTCATTGCGCACCCAATGATTTACTGCGAACACTCGTCCTGTGGTCCTTACCGTTCGACTGCACCTTTGAACCCAGCTGCGCGCCAAGTTGCATCGTTTCCAAAACCGTGCTGGGAACGATCACGAACGTGGCGTTCTGCTTCAATCCTTCGTAAAGCATGTTCATTGCTCTTAGATGGAGCGCCGTGGGGTTGTCAGCATACGTCGCAGCCGCCTCCTCAAATTTTTCGGCTATCTGCCGTTCGGAGTCTCCCAGGATGACCCGCGCCTGCCGCTCTCTCTCGGCCTGCGCTTGCTTTGACATAGCGTCTTCCAGGGCAGACGGAATGAGAACGTCTTTTATCTCTACCGCTATGACCCTGATTCCCCAAGGTTCTGTGCGATGGTCGATAATCGTCTGAAGTTCATCACTGATTTTTCCACGCCCCTCAAGCATGTCAGCGAGCAAGGTCTTTCCAATGACGTCACGTAGTGCGGTCTGGGAGGCCCAACTGATGGCAGATAAGTACTCCGCGACGTTCAACGTCGCCTTTTTGACGTCGATAACCTGCCAGAATAGGACGGCGTCCACGTCCACCGGGACGGTATCCTTGGTTAAAGTCTTTTCAGCCTTGAATGAGGTTGGAATCACCCGGGTATCAACCCAGTATGGCACTGTATCGATGATCGGAATTATGCCAAATAAGCCCGGTCCCCTCAGCGCTTGGAACTTGCCGAGTCTCAATACGACAGCGCGATCCCATTGATCGGCTACTTTGATCGACGATGACAGAACGAGCGCAACGACGAACGCAATGGCGGCGATCCATCCGCTTTCAGCCTGAACCGACAGACCATGAAGAGAATAGGCGATTGCTACGCCGACCCCAAAGATTGCGAGAAAGACGAGGATGGAAAGCAGATTGGGACTTCTCGCGGGAGAGGCTGTTCGCTCCGGATGCCAAGGTCGTGGCATCGCGGGTTGAGCGCGATCACTGTAAGAAGCATTCGACATTTATCGGACCTCGCAACGCAGTTGTCGGGCCTCGAAAGAGATAGGCAGCACGAGAACTGCAGAACTCCGCAGAACCGCCTGGCGGTTGTGGAGTGAATGTGTCCGCCGGGAGGAGACAGGAACGGCGACAACATATTCCACGCTCGCCAAGCGAAGCCTAGCCACGTAACACGGTCGCGAAAGCGGAAACGACGCGCTCCCGATACCAAGCAGCGCAAACGTGGCGCCTGCTTCGTGATATCGCACTAATGTGAGATTCAGGCAAACGAATATAATCAGCTTTTTAATGCAATAAATATGTAGTAGCTTGCTGACGGCGCTATCGACATATAGCGCAATGCTTGACGGACGATAAAGCTAATGGTCAGCACGACGATGAAACGGCCTGGCGCAGCGATCAGAGCCCACCATTAGCTGCGCGACAGTTCGATCTCAACACATTCTTTGCATCTAAAGGACAAGCAAATTCGTTTGTTCTAGGCCTCAGGCGATAGCACATAACCCCAAGAAAGAGTTCTTCCTGATTTCCAGCTATCGGGCCGTTACGGCTCCGACAGATTATGCTCTTTTCAGCAAGGAGGATGTCATGAACGCTTCTGATGTCATGGTCGACCAAGTGATAACGATCCGACCGGATTCGAGCGTCCAGGATGCCGCTGCGTTATTGGTTGAGAATCACATCAGCGCGATGCCGGTGACGGATGCCAAGCGAAAGGTGCTCGGGATTATTTCCGAGGCCGATCTGCTGCGGCGTTCCGAGACTCAGACGGAGCGGCGGCGGTCGAAATGGCTCGAGTGGCTGACGTCGGCCGAGAGTTTGGCCGGAGAGTATGTTAAGACGCACTCGCGCAGAGTAAGCGATGTGATGACTCGCGATGTTGTCGTTGCCCAGCCCGGTACTCCCTTGCGTGAGATCGCGACCTTACTTGAACAAAACCGAATCAAACGTGTCCCCATCGTGGACGGTGACGTGCTGGTGGGGTTAGTCAGCCGCGCAGATTTGGTGCGAGCATTTGCGCGCCAGCGGAATGAAGCCCCTCAAACCGAAGTAGCCGACGTGGTGATGGAGGACGCGGTAATCGCCAACTTGAAAAGTAAATCGTGGGCTGAAGCGTCGCTCGTCAATGTTACGGCGCGTTTAGGTCAGGTCGATCTATCGGGCCTTGTTAGCTCTCAGCTACAGCGGGACGCCATTCGCGTTGCCGTCGAGGTAACTCCGGGAGTGCGCGCGGTGAACGATAATCTGATTGTCCGGCCGATAATGGCAAACGTCTAATTTGGTGCCTGGCTCTTCCCGAGCTCGACGGACGTGACCTCATCGTACGGCCGCGTCTGCCAGTTACTTGCGGCGGTCGACGCTCGCACGATCGTCGTAGCCACGGCGGTTGGAATAGAAACACGAGCCCATCAAGCCAACACCCACTATCATGGAAAAGATAATGCCGAGCCACATGGCAACGACGCCGGTGTTCGGCATTTCACCGGCGAAGCGATTCAGAGCGGGGACGCCGATGTAGAGGGACGCGATAAGCAGTGCGATAAGCGCTGCAATTCCGAGCCTTGCCATAACGAGCACCTCTAGGGCTCATCGCGGCCATCTTGCGAGCCCGAGAGATCGATCCTAGGCCATTCCCGCGGGAACATGGGGGGGCCCGGGTCGCTGGGGTTTCTTGCCCGAGCGTCCCAAAGGAAACCATTTGGATTGCTGGGCACCGTCGTTGGCCCGGCAGACGAAGTAAGACCGCCTGGTGGGTGTGAAACGTGTCTGCGGGGGGCAGACTTGGTGGGGGAGCTACATTTCACAACCAACCAGGCGGAGCCGTTCGCGAGCCGCGCTTATCAAACCGCAGGGACGTTTCCCGGCTCTTTCTCGCGCAACGGCCGCTGGGGCTCCTTATCTCACTTAACAGCGCAGCAGACAAACGAATAACATTGTTGTTTCAATACAAAAATGTTGCAACTCTCTAAACACCGCGCTCACGACGCAAGGGATCGAAGCTTGGCGATATGCCCATGGTCATGTTTTTCCGCTGGTGCCTTCCAATCTTTGAGGGCGACGAGAGCAGTAAGAAGCCGTGGTTTCTTTTTCAACCCGTGCTCCCGGGTCATCAATTCTTCGCACTCAACCGGATCAACGCTGTCTCACGAAAGTATGTGTCCACGAAACGTCTGCGTCTTACGAAGACATGACCGTGGCTCTGGATCTCGTCAAACCCGAACGCGGGATCCATTCGGTCTGCTTCGTGAATCGCGATGACTCTTTCTTTCCCTTCCTCAGAAACAACGGTGACTTTGACTCGGCCTTTAATAATGAAGAAAATATCTTCCGCGCGATCTCCCTGCGAAAAAGACAATCTGCCCGTTATTATATTTCTCGATTATCCGTCCTTCACCAATTGTGGTGAAAAACGAATGCGGATTGAATAATTTCCGTCGCTAATTGCCACAACACGGGAGTCCTACGTTGCGCCTTCTATTTCGTCTCCTTCGCTTCTTCTTAAGGCGCCTCAGTTTGGTACCGAAGGTACCGCGAGCTCTATGAATTCCATCGCTCGTAGTTCAGCCCTCACCGTTGGCCCCAGGCTATCCGCTATGTGCCGGCGCATCATTCTGGGCACCCCTAGTCAAGGCGTCAAGGACGGGGACGCTGACCGAGGAGTTGGGCTGACTGGCGACCTTCGTGGCGTCAAAGCCCCCTTCAGCAGGCATTCGGGGATTTGGGTTCGCTGCTCGGGCGTTAACGCATGTTAAGTTCCTGTTGTTTGCTGCGGGAATCCCGAGGGAGTTCCCCGAGATCCTGATCACTGCACATATGGTTCCGGGACGTGGGAGCCAACTGCGCGTAAAGAGGCCCCAGGCGTTAGCGGGATCACAGGTGTGGCGATCGCTACAAAGCGCTCAAGGAGCCCACGCGGCACTTATCGTGCACTGAAGTGACAGTTAAATTCGCTTACATGAGAGTCGCGTCAAGCCCATATCATAGCCGGGACCTTGGTCAGGTGCTCACTGCGGTCTCTGTCGGCGGTGGGCCTGCGCTCTGGTTGCATCATGTGCTCTGCGATGGCATTGCGTTTGCGATAGTGACGTGAGGAAGGATTTGACACTCCACATCCAGATCAAGCGTGCTTATGAGAAGCCCTCGCTGGACGACGGCATCCGCATCCTGGTGGACCGACTGTGGCCTCGTGGATTGAGCAAAAAATCCGCCGGTATCGATCAATGGGCTAAGGAAATCGCGCCCAGCACGGAGCTGCGTAAATGGTTTTCCCACGATCCCGCGCGCTGGAAAGAGTTTAACCGGCGATACAAGGCAGAGCTTCAAGGGCAGGCTGAGAAGCTCGAGGATATCCGCCGCTTGGCGCGCCGAGAACCCATTACGCTTGTATATGGAGCTCGCGACGAGGTGCACAACGACGCGATCGTTCTTCGAGATATCCTGAACCACAAATGAATTGACCACGCGAAGCCACTTGGTGCTGTGCGCTGGGTCTGTGTTGCAATGTTAATTTTGCATTCAAGTGAGAAGCAGTTTCGTTTGCCTGCGGCGACTGCAAGTCCCAATTAGTGGTGGCATCCCTCCAGCAGCTTGTTTCGCAGGCGCGGGACGAACGCACATGCAAGGGCAGGACAGATTATGCTCACCCTTTTTAAAGCTCGAAAGATCGTCGATCAGGCAATACGGCGGGCTCGAGAACTCGACGTAAACATCAGCGTGGCGGTGTGCGACGACACTGGCCGGCTCATCGCATTGAACCAGATGGATCGCTCCCGTGATTGGGAGGCGGATCGCTCATCCATGGGAAAGGCAGTCGCTGCGGCGGTAACTGGTCTGCCGAGCGATTGGCTCATCGAACACAAGGGAAAGTGTGAAAAGAGGTTGTCTTCGCACAACAATGTTGTGCAACCGCGGGGGCAGCGCGGTGGACTTCCCGTGATTGAGGGCGTTGTTGTGCAAGGCGGTTGCGGCGTGAGCGGAGCCTCTACTGCGGAACAGAACGAGGAGTGCGCAATGGCAGGCATCGCAGCGCTTAGTGACGTGGGATTCGGACCATTGACGGCACCTGTCCATGTCGAAGGTCTTCCATCTGCCGTTTCGGTGGATAACTCGAGCCGGGACGCCGCCACATTATTAAAGTCGCGGGCGATGGTAAGCTCGGCGAAGAGGCGCTTTTGAGAATACGGAACCTTGGCGGAGGGGCATCGCCTCGCCTTCAGCTTGCTCTGCTGCAGAGCTCTTCTCCGGTTTGCTTGCAGACGCCGATATACTTACAAACATTAACGACTACGAAAGGCCGCTTGTGTTTGCCGGGCTTCGCTCTCTCTTTCCATGACGAGTTCGCCCTGAAGATTCTCATAGTCGCGGAAAATCGAGGCTATCGCGAGAGTACGTCCTTCGCGTTTGAATCGCAAAACGCAGTCCTTGCTCGGGACATCGCCCTCGATTGCGATCTCATCCCAGTTTTCTGCGTGACCGACGTAGTTGATCGGCACGTCGTAATGCTGGCTCCAAAAGAACGGAACAGCGGAAAACTGTTCTCGATTCCCAATCATGTTCAGCGCGGCGGTTTGCCCCTGTCGCTCGGCGACGACCCAATGTTCTGCCCGAATACTTTGCCCGGAATACGGGTCCGGCCAACGTGCAATATCGCCGGCTGCAAAGATTCCTGGTGCACTCGTCTCGAGGCAGGAATTCACGACAACGCCCCGCTCAACGAGAAGTCCCGCCTTTATTGCGAGCTCAATTCGCGGACGCACCCCTATGCCAGCTACCAGGAGTTCTCCTTCGAGTGTGCCGCCGCCCCGAAGGGTCACTAGACTCCCTGTGATCGATACCGCCGTCTCGTTGAGGTGGAAGATCACGCCATTCTCTTCATGGAGAGACTGTACGAGTCGCCCCATATCCGGCCCCAGAATACGTTCCAGAGGCCGCTTGTCGGGTGCTACTATGTGGACCTCGATGCCGCGGTTACGCAAAGCTGCTGCGACCTCCAACCCGATGAAGCTCGCGCCGAGGACTATTGCCGTGTGCGCTGTCTGGGCCCGCGCGATAAGCGCTCGGCAGTCCGCGAGGGATCGGAGATAATGGACCTTCGCCTGGTCGGCTCCGGGGATCCAGAGGCGCACCGGCTCAGCTCCTGTCGCGAGTAGCAACCGATCGTAGGGAATCGTATTTCCGTCAACGAGTGCTACTTCCCGCGATGTAGGCTGAATGCGCGCAACCTCAGTGGCAAGCCGCAACTCGATACCGTTTTCGGTGTAGAACGCTTCCGGCCTAAGTGGCACCCAGTCTTCCGACGCGGTGCCGGCGAGATAATCCTTCGAGAGATTCGGACGGTCCACGGGTGCCGCAGCTTCGTGGCTCAACATCGCTATACTGCCGGCGAACTTCTCTCGTCGCAACATCTCAGCGGCGGCGAAGCCTGCGGCGCCTCCGCCAACAATCACGATCCTGTTGGGCGCATCGCCGGTGGACCTGTGGATTTTGGGCGCCCCCGACGTGTCTTTCTTGCCGGTAACGAATACGCGGTCGCCGCGCTTTTCGACAGCCCAGCACGACAATGAGTCGAAGGCCGGCGCTCGAATCGCCTCCCCTGATCGCAGGTCGAAACACGCATGGTGCCACGGACATCGAATCGTGCCGCCGACCACAAGTCCCTCGGCGAGCGGACCGTGATAATGGGTGCAATAGGCCCCGGTCGCGAAAAACTCATCGTCGATGCGAGCGAGCAACACTTGCTCTCCATCGATGTGTCCGAGCAACGTGGTCCCCTCATCCAGGCTCGCCTCCGCGATGCCGCGGGTGAGATCAGGGCCAGTGAGTTCGGAACGATTTGCCATTGTTATGCTTTGCAAGAATGTAAGCGCACGGTGGTCGAGGTTTCGCAACCTGAACTATGCTTGCGCGGCTCCTGCGGACAAGGTGTGCACGTGAACGTCTCGTGAGGAGTGTCGTCGCAAAACATCCACTGCGCGCCGTTCCGCTTTGGAATTTGTCGTCCGCACCCACAGCAGCAGGCCTCCATGACGGATTTGTTCCTTCAAATATTGTGCGTGGTTATCCCCAAGCCACTTCGCCAGAATCGCGCCTACTAAGCCGCCGGCCCCCGCGGCGACTGTCGCGGCAACGACCGCAGCGAGAACCGTCCCGCCGGAAATGACGATGGCGCCCGCGGCAATGGTTGCGCCAGCATAGATGAGGCCTCCCACTATGCCCCCTTGGGCGTCCCCAATGGCCTCAGGCGAGACGTATGCCGCTCGGGGAGCGGCCGGGTCATCCGCAACAGCGCCCGCACTCGTATAAATACGCCCGAGCTTTTCATTCACGACATCCTCTCCGGCGAGTAAACTTAATTCGGCCCTGTGGAAGCCTGTGCTCAACAGCTCATCGATGGCCGCCTGGAGGTCCTCGCTCTTCGAAAAGACTCCCACGGCTTCACGAATCTCCTCTGATCGCGTAGTCATAGCAGTCCTTCTTTCAAGCGCGGGGCGGTGCCTACTGGACGCCCGCGCGTCATGAGCGCGTTGAGAATGTCAACTCATCGTTCTGGCAAGATCACTTGCATTCGAGCCACCTCCAAGCAAACGAATATTATTGCGACTTGCCTACATCGTTTGTGTTAGATGAAGCATGGACATTGAGCTCGCCAGAACCTTCGTCGAGATCGTCTCCACCGGCAGCTTCATCAAAGCCGCCGATCGTTTGCACGTCGCGCAAACGACGGTCAGTGCGCGCGTGCGCCTCCTTGAGCAACAGCTCGGACGACCTCTCTTCGTGCGCAATAAAGCTGGTGCGACGCTCACCCCGGCCGGCGAGCAATTTCTTCGCTTCGCCCCGACGTTCGTACAGTTATGGCAGCGCGCGAGACAACAAGTTGCAGTGCCTGAGGGGCATCGCGCGGTCGTCACGTTTGGCAGCGAGGTCAGTCTTTGGCAGCCGCTTCTGCTCGATTGGGTGAGCGCGATGCGGCGCTCACATCCGGATATCGCGCTGCGCGTTCACGTCGACATACCCCAGGACTTGACCAGTCACGTTGCCTCCGGACTTGTCGATATCGCGATCATGTATGCGCCCCAGCACCGCCCTGGGTTAGAAATCGATCTGCTCCTGGAGGAGGAGCTCGTTCTGGTGACCACGGATCCAAAAACATATCAGGCCAATGATCCTCACTACGTTCACGTCGAATGGGGGCCGGACTTTTCCCTCCACCACGCCGTGAGCTTTCCCGATAGGATGCCGAGCCTGGTGGCCAATCTCGGGCCGCTGGCCTTGCTTTACGTGCTTTCCGAAGGTGGCTCCGGTTATTTCCGGATGAATGCAGTTCGGCCGTACTTAGAGACGGGGAAACTCCATCTTGTTCCCGGCGCACCCCAGTTCTCTTTTCCGGTTTATGCGGTTCATTCGATGAATGTCGATGCCGACACGCTAGGTACAGCTCTCGCAGTGCTGCGTACCGTGGCGACCGTAGAGGTGAAGTAGCCGGCGCGCTCCATCGCTGACCGACGCTTGCGGGTGTCCTGTTAAATTAGGACACTAGCCGACGCCTCATTGTCTTGACTTGGACCAAGTCATGGCCATCGCGTCGCTACGCCACAGGCTCAACAATGAGCCACTCCTGCAGTTTGCAAGAACCTCCAGATAGGCGCTGGTACGCTTGGAACCCTCCAGGGCTAATCTCCCATGATCGCGCTCGCGCCCACGCCTCAAATTCCCTTCAAGTACTCGACCAGATCTTCTTGTCTGTCTCGGTGAAGTTCAGTTTGGAGTGACATAGTAATTGACCACGTCGAGCAAGGTGGCGATGCAACGGCATGGGAATGCATTTCGACGCTCGCTTTGGCGATAAAGATCAGTATCCGATCTCCGCCAAGAGCGGCGCCTGAAATATGCGCGAAAAGGCCTGACCGGGTGACGGCAACGTTGGCCAACCTGCACGTTTACCAGCTCTCGAGTCGGGCGCCGAAAGCGCCGGCAGGTTCCTATGACGTGGTCGCATTCGAACGCGAGAAGATGGTTTCAACAAAGGGTCAATGCGCGACCTGTCACGTCCCGCCGTTGCTTACGGAGCCAGGGCACAACATGTATGTGCCGCGCGAAATCGGCATCGATTCGTTCCAAGCCGATCGCGCGCCGACCCATCTGTATCGCACAGCTCTCCTTTCGCAGGATTGTGGGCGCATCAGAATGGCGGCTTCTATTACGACGGACGCTTCTGAGTCACGGCCAACGTAGGCATTCCAATAGTGACCGATCCGGAGCCGGTTGAGGCGGCCAGGTCCACGCCAGTCAAACCGTACGCCGGCGGGATCAACGTTCCCGCCTGCTTCCCATCGGGCTTTAGCGCCTTACCAACTCGAGCCTTGCGCTCTCGCCCCCAATGCGGACACCGCCCCTCTCATTGATTTTGGCGACTGCCAAGCTATAGACATCTCGATAGTACCGTCCGGTATTCGAAAGCGAGCCTGACAACTGGACGGACGCGCCGAGCTTGATCGTTTTCGTTTGTGCGGCCGCCGAGGAAGCCGAGAAGGAAAGCGCAAGTGCGATTCTCAGATGCGTCATCCAAGATTTTGTGACATTTCTCGGCTCCGAGAGCTCCAATGGAAATTGCCAGCGACGCGGTGCAGCAGTGCGCGGCACCGAACGTCAGGCGAACTTCTTGGCAAACTGCTTGGCCAGCGCTTCAGCCGTCGCATCCGCGATTTGATAGACGTGACTCTTCATCTCGTCCCATGTCTGCGCCTCGTCCTTGTAGTTGCCATCCTTCAGTTGCTGGATCTGCGCGATGTGATGTCCGCCGTGCGCCAGAAGCAGGGCTTGCAGCGCGTCTTTCGACAGATACGGGTTGGCTTTGCTCAAGAAATCCGCAATTTCGTTGGCGTTCGACGTCAGGGACTGAGTCGCCTTTGATTGAGCAGTTGCGTCGCCGGCAACTGTAGCAACAAGATAGGCCTTCACAGCGCCGTAGTGTCCGGCCAGCAGCTTGAAAAAGCTGTCCTTCGCCGCTGCTCCGTAAAACGGTTCGATGGTCGCGGCGATGGATTTTGCGTTCTCCACTGCCTGCTGTTCGGCGACCTTGGCAGCCGCATCCTGCTTGTTGATGATGCCAGCTGCTACCGTTCGTATCCAAAAGATGTGCCCGACCCACAGATCGCGGAGGACCGCGGCAGTCTGGGACGTCTTGTCGGAGCGGACCTTTGCCTTTGCGCCAGCCGGTATTGCGTTTGCAGCCAGGTGCATGTGGGCGCTAGTCGCGAACGCGCTGCCCGCTGCAGGCAACAGCGCACCTGTTGCGGCAGCGAGGCTCAACAGTGTGCGGCGGTTCGTCAGTGCGCGTCGTGACATTTTGGCCTCCTGCGGGAAAAGCTCCAGATCGTGAGCGGCTGGATGTTATATTTCATTGCCGATGGTATCAGACAAACGAATTTAATTGTGACTTCAATTCATGATTATTGTTGTCAGAGATCTGCTCGAGCGTGTGGCGTGCAATCGCGCGAGCGCAAAATGTTGATTTGGCAAGTCGCGTGCGCAGCTTAGATGTGTTGGTCGCGGAGAGTGCCATGCAGAAGAACGTGGATGACGACGAACTCGAGAAGCAGCGGCTTGACCGCCAGCTCGACAAAGAGTTGGAAGAAACGTTCCCGCCAGCTACGTTAAAAATTACTCAACGGCGGGCGCACGGGCCGAAAAAGAAGCCAAGGCGCTCAGAACGACCGGCCTGACGCGCCCACTGCTTCTAGGCTGCAGCGGTTGGTAGCGATTTCAATCTTGCCGCCCTCGGGGATGGCATCCCGTGCATTGACCACAAGGTTAAGAATCGCGAGGGCGAATTGCGGCGGATCAACAAGACAGTTTGGCGTGCCTGGCGAGAATTGGAAGTCGATACGGATGGGCGAACCGACTCCATATTGTAGGAACAGGTCCAAACTCGCGAGCAGTTCATTAATGTCGACAGGGGAGGTGGGAAGCTCTCTTTGGGCAGCAAAACTGACGAACTGAGATGTGAGACGCAATCCACGAGCGACGCCCTCGGGAGGCGCTCAGGGATAATGATGTCCAGCGACTGTCCGAGGGCATCGGCACTCCTATGGCCGAAAATGCGCTCTGCGCCAGGATTCCAAAAGAAGATTTTCCCTCCTTGTCTGCCGCGATGATAACTCGTGGACAGAACTGCTTGTTCCAGAACTGCGTTGCGGTCCATTGTCGGTCTCGTGCGAGGCCAAGAGACTGACGGCTCAACGGGGGGGAGAAGTGCAAGTTTCAACGCAGAGCTCTTATGCAGAGCAACATGCTCCGATTTGTCACTCTCGATTTCGTATTGCGGTTCTTCCGGCGTTGCGTGGTGAGAGTATCCTTTCCGCTCTACATTTTTTCAATGCACCCTGATGATGGTCCCGGTTACCCGCCCCGCTTCGGAGTTCCACGCAACGTGGGTTCCGACTCTAACTTACGCGTTCTCAGCTTATTCATAATGTTGGTCGGGATCCGGAAGTGACGTTGCCAAGACCGCGATTTGCCGTTTGGTCTGACCCTCAAGCCAGGTGATAGTTTGACCGGGGCCTAGGCCGACAAGCGCGCTGCCGAGGGCTGCAGTCACCGAAATGAGATCGACCTCATTCGCTTCATCGGGAAGCACCAACTTTACCTGTCTGATTTTCATCGCTGCGTGATCGATGAACTTCACAGCCGATCCAATCGAAACGACAGCGGTTGGGGATACCTCACCGCTGACAATGTCTGCTCTTTCGAGCTCCTCGCGCAAAAAACGAGCAACATCTGGCTCCATGTCGGTCACCGCGGTACGGAGCAACGCCAAAAGGCTATCCCGATCCGAGTTCGTCAAGACAATCGGGGGGCGCCGCAGAAGATGGCTTCTTTGAGCGGGGTCAACAGTTTCGTTTACCGCTGGCATCGCCTTGAATCTCGCTTTGGGCAAACGACGTCCTTGAATCAGTGTGAGCTATCCCGGCCATCCGACACTCGCGCGTAGACGCATCCCATTCTTCGGCGAGCGCGTCCAGAACGCGGACGCGTTCGCCAATATTGATCTTGTCATCCATCAAGCTGCGGTATCGACGGAGATTCGTCGAACTGAAGAACGCGCTCATCCCACTCGCGCTTCCCGGTACGTCGTTTGGCAAATCTTGATTCATGGCGGATGTTCCGTTGACTTGGCGGTACACCGGATCGCTGCCGCGAGGGTCCATTCCAACCTGTTACGTGTATGTTGGAACAACCATGCACTTGGACAATCGAATTTAGTTGCCTGGTCAGTGCAAAAAGAATGTTTGCTCTGAAGCGAGCTTTCCGGGTTCAGGGAGCTTGGTCTTCGCGCAGACGTGAATATGACCGACCCCCGGCGACCTTGATCGCGGCAGTTCAGAGCTCGATGTTTGCGATGTGAGGACGACGCCAGCCCCGACCAGGATATCGCTGCCTTCGATGGTGTGTTCGCTCGAGCTGGTGATATTCGTTTGTTTAATGCAGCCTTTGATGAGATAAAGAGCTCTAAGATCGATTGTGAGGAGCCCGGAGCAATGTCGATAGCCCGTGCCGAATCGGATGATCGCCAAGACCGCGCTGGGATGCGCGCTCCAAGCTCAGCGGATACTTTGGTGCCAGTGCGGGTGAATGAAGTCAGTAGCTTTGTGCACGAAAGCGTCGCCGAGACCATTAGAGCGTTGCTCGGCCTGGCTAATCGTTGCTTGAACGAGAATCTCTCGTTCTCAAAAAAGTTAGGAGAGCAAGAGAGCGTTTTCGGCGTTGCGTGCACATGGAGTTGCTATGGCGTCATCATGCTCGAGCATTATCGAGCGGCTTTCGCGCAGCTTCAGCTGGTCAACCTCACACTCGCAAGTGAAGTCCTGCGCGCCCGCCATCTACCCGTGCGAAGCACGCGATCCTCTCAACAGGAGCAGACTGCGCGGTCGCAAGTGGCGCCTTGGGAATCCTTTACATAGGATAGCCGATGAACAGTTCTACCTGGCGGGGTGTGGAATGCACCTTCTCCCCCGGGTGAGTCTGTCTTACCCCACAGACGCTCATTCCACGCCCGCTAGGCGGATCGGAGTCAAAAGAGGCCGGCAGCTTCTCGTTCCAACCCGGAGGCATCAAAGTGACCTCGCTAGAACGAGAGGGACAGGGCTCTTCGTCACTTATGCGGCGCGAAAGCTATCGGCGCTTGGCGAAATCATGAAGGATACTGGATCGCTGGCCGGGAAAGCTGTCCTCCAGCGCTTGATCAAGCCGACGGTCCAACTCCCGTTCATGTCTCAATCCGAGAAATAGTTAGAGTTTCGGTCCTTACGCTCCCAGCTTATTTAAAAACGATTCATCTTCTTTCTCCTATCCTTTGTTGTTATCGGGCGATCTGACCAGCAGGGTCACCTTTTTGGATCTTGTCCGTTGCTTCATCGCGGACTTCCACCTCGCTGTCATGCAAGCGACATTTCGCGGTAGCTCGCCGGCGGCGAGCACATGCGCACGGCCAACCTCGTCGGCCCATTCGTCAGTCAGATCCGGCATACGTTTCCTAGCTGCATTCGCCAGAATGGAGAGGCGCACGTGGTCCTCCGTCGACAGAATGATGGGTGGCCTTCTCCCGATTCCTTGGGTCGTCACGCGCCGCAATCTCTGCTCGCTGGCTCGGCAACTCAGCTTAGGATTTCGAGCAAATCGCCTTTGATGGAGACGTCGTGTTGAGCGGGAGCCTCTACTTGTTCCCCACTGGCGAAGTGGGCAGCCCACACCTTCTGTGTGCAATTCTATACAGACTTCGATTTGGTATCCGAACATCATCTGTCGCTTCGATGTTCGTGCGCTGACGGCTTGCACCTCGTACACAAACAAGACAATTGCATCCAATTCGCAATTAAATTCGTTTGTTTGCTGGTAGCACCGGACATAGGTCCTGATTGTGGTTCGATCGTCGACGATATCGTCATAATGCTGGCTCTAACAGGAGTGTTTTCCGTGACTATGAAAGCAACGTTACTCGCATCTGCCGCCATCATGGCTCTTGGCTCCATCGTGTTCGCGCAAGGCCTCGACGCGTGGGATATCAAAGATCGAATGGGCATCATCATCTATCCGACTGGCAAGGTCGAGCGCGGGACGATGACTGAGGTCGGCCACAGTGCAATGCTCGATCGCGCGGTCGCGCTGCCGGCGGGAACTGCGATTATGCGCAGCGGCGACAAGCTCTATCTACTGCACGACCAGAGAATGCACGATGGTACGATGATGTTCGACCGGGCGGGCAACTGGATGTCTGGTCTCTAGGGTCAGCCCCCAACGCCGCCGTGGAAATCACCGATCACCACGGCGGCGAGCCGGCTTGAACTTTCTGCGTGATCGATCGTCAAGAGGGCGCGCACCAATGTCAAATCTCGGAACGTAGCTATTCGAGATCGACATTCCGCCGTCGATATCACGCAGAAGCGATGACCAACGAGCTTGTGCGACGAAGGCGTCGATGCTGGAACGGGCACGAAGGTGGCTAGCGCAACATCGGCCCAAATCAGAAACTCGGGGAAGTAGGCCAGCAGAGTGACTACTTCGCCGGATCAATGAACCAAGAAAACACGCAACTCGACGGACCGGATCTCACACGGGGGATCGATCGCAATTTCGACCGTTCCTGACGGAGCCAGGCTGCTCGGCCACGCCAGCGGTGAAGGTGTGCTCCTAATCCAACGCGCCGACGACATGTCCGCAATTGGCGCCACGTGCACCCATTATCGCGCTCTCCTTGTCGACGGCCTTCTTGTGGGGAACACAGTCCACTGTCCTTGGCATCATGCGTGTTTTAGCGTAACCACGGGAGGGGCGGAGACGCTCACGACGACTATTTCCCGCCTTTCCATCCTCTGACGCTAGCATTTGGCGGACGATCGCTGATAGAAGCCGACACGGGTCTACACCGTCTCAGTTTTTCACCCACGTGGAGCGCTGGCGTTTTTGCTGATACGCAGCTGTCATCTTCGGCCGACTGACCCCCAATCCGATCGTAGACGCAACGTCTGCAATTAACTCGGAGTGCCATCAATGACAGCATCTTCATCAGGGAAACGTTTTGGCGTCATCGACGACAATCAGCGACGAGCAATGACTGGTCTCGAATTTGTTCAAGGGTTAGTTAATGGCACGTTGCCCCTGAACCCGATGGCAGAAACGCTCGGCTACGACATCGTCGAAGCCTCCAAAGGCAGCGTTGTTGTGTCCGCAGAGCCGCATGAAGGACACCGCAACCCCAGTGGGACTGTCCACGGAGGGCTTGCTGCAACATTACTCGATAGCTGCATGGGCCTCGCTATCCAGTCTATGCTAGACAAGGGCTTTGGGCAAACAACGCTGGAGTTCAAGATTTCTCTTGTTCGACCCATCACCCCCGAGACCGGCCTTGTAAGGGCTGAAGGCAGGTCATTACTTGTGGGCGCCGCGTGGGTATGGCCGAAGGAAAGCTAACGGACAAAGATGGCCGCGTTCTCGCTCACGGCACGACAACTTGTTTGATTTTTGAGCGTTCAACACACGACGGCGGTGCCTCCTAAAGGCGATCCTATTTTCGTAGCAAAGAATCGCGCAGCATCACGTCGCCGAGATGCGGCGGTCTCAAGCGCGAACTTCTCGGCTACGACGCGTTCCTGCCGGTATCGACCCAGCTCGCCTGCGGTTCCCTGGCGCTCAAGCCGGACTGCGCATCCGCCGTCAGCGTCACGACGACGTCAGCCACGGACTGTCGGTACAACTCCATCTCGCGCTTCATTGCAATCCCGCGGTGCTTTCCGCGCGCCGGTTACGTCGGCGAACAAGCACCGATGTTACATGGCTTGGGTCGCCGAACTGGTTCGTCTCATGAAGCCCGCGGACAATTACTCCTGCGTCGCCTGCGAGTTCGTGCAAGTCGCGCGACGGGATTCCTTACATAAGATATCCCATGAACAGTTCTGCCTGGTGGGCTGTGGAATACACCTTCTCCCCAAGTGAGTCTGTCTTATTCCACAGACGCTCATTCCTCACCCGCCAGGCGGATCAACCGGTTTGAAAGACGTCGGCAGCTTCGCGCTTCCGTCCTTTCGTAGTGGACGAGTCCATAAAAACGTTGAGCTAATCTCGCTCTTGGCTGCTGTCTTCGAGACCGGCTCAGCCACGCGTCGCGTTGGCCATTGCGGGCATGTGGAACCCTCAAAGTGAGCGCGCTACAACGAGAGGGGCCGGGCTCTTCGGCCGCTTATACGGAGCGAGAGCTCTCGGCACCTGGCGAAGTCACGAACGATACGGGATCGCTGGCCGGAAAGCTGTCCGCGAGCGCCTGATCAAGCCGACGGTCCAACTCGCGCTTCAAGTGCCAATCCGAGGAAGAGCCAGAATTTCGGTTTTCACGCTCTGAGCTCGTCACTGCAAAATGATTCATATTCTTACTCCTTATCCTTTCTGCCTATCGGATCATTTTGGGGTTCGCGGACCGAGATCACGCTCAGCCGGCGTACTTCGCCTCTCGGTGTTCTCCACGTGATAGAGTTCCCGCTTCGAAGACCGATTAGCGCCGTCCCGACCGGCGTCAGAACCGAAATCTTACGCTCTGAGATATCGGCGTCGTCCGGATAGACCAGCGTCACTCGTTGAATCCTGCCAGTTGCCTCATCGCGAAATTCCACCTCGCTGTTCATGCAAACAACATTTCGCGGCGGCTCGCCCGTTGCAAGCACATGCGCACGGCCAACCTCGTCGGCCAATTCGTCAGCGAGATCCGGCATGCGTTTCCTAGCCGCGTTGGCCAGAATGGAGAGACGCACGTGGTCCTCGGCCGACAGAATAATGGGTGGCCTTCTCCCGATTCCTTGCGCCGTCACGTTGTCGATTGTCATGTTCTTGGCCTCTCTCCAGTTCGTATGGCGCGTCACGCGACGCTTGGCCCGGGGTCATCGTAGACTACTACTTCCTGATCCGTCGCTGGGCCTTGCTCTGTATTTGATGCCGCGGATGATTCGCCGCGACGGGTGAACGGGAAGATGTTGGTAAGCTTTGACTCAGTGCTCGATGATCTCTCGCCCACGTTCATGTGGTCCTTAAGAAACTTGCACGTCGCGTGTTGCCCGCACCGCACCGGTGCGCGCAAAAACACTTGACGCTGCGATTGGTGACCGTGCCAGTCCCTAAGTCTTTCTCAGATTCATTAGCTGTCGTGTCGAACTGTTTGAATTATCTCAAGCCCGCGCGAGCGGGCCAAGCGCGGGGTAATTGCCCGCGATCAAACTGCGTGCGTAACATAAATCTGGAAATATCGTGCAAATCGCGACATGATTAAACTAGATATAGGCATGAGCGTCGCAGAATCAACCGCGACATTTCGCAGCGCTCCTCCCCATCAAACCAGGGTCTCGCCACCCAGAATTTATCTCTGCGCGCCACGCGTCTGTCGTGAGGATGACATGCGCTGCGTCCGCCTTGGGCTCTTAGCGCTGCCGTCGAGCAACGTCGGCGTCTCGCAGGCGCCGAGCCACGCACGAAAGTGCAAGAAGGAGAATCCCGGCGTTTGTTCGGAGCGAGGAGCAGTAAGACCAGATCGCCAAGGCGACCATCGAATGCACTGAAATCAACTGGTTGCTTTAGGCGTGCGAAAGCACCGACCGGTTCTGCGATGCGCCTACTATGTCGTGGGAATAGCGATACCCCGTCCCACTCCGAGCGTTGTCAGAGTCTCACGCATCAGTACCGACTGCGACGGCACTCCCGCATTGAGGTCGCCGCGTAGTGGTAAGCTGTAAAAGCGTCTCGACAACCCGCTGCTTGCTTGCCGCATGCAGACTCAGGATGATCCGGTCCGGAGTGTGATGACCAGCTCGGCCATTTCGATATGCAAACATCTCACCGAGCGACCTTGTTCCCAGTTGCCTCAGGTTTAGCGACGGCTAAGCCAGGGAGCGATCCAGGCACGATGGTATGTCAGCCTTGCGAGATGAGGCATGCGCCACAATCGCTACCCGTTCGGTCTCTTATGGCTGAGCGTCAGGAAATCTTCCTCGGTGAGACTTCGAACGTGCAGGCGCATATCTCGCGCCTCTTCGTGCGCGAAAACCATCCGGGTCGAAGAACCACACGAGCACCAGCCAGAGCGTCAGAACTGTCAGCGTTGCGGTGAACATGGGTCCAAATCCTATGTAACGCGCTCAAATATCCGAAGGCTTGCTTCTGCAGGGTTGAGCCAGCTTGCTCAATCGGATGACGTGAATGAGACCCGGCCGGCGCATAACCATCCGAGCTACCTGCCAGCGCGCAGGAGAACAGCGTGGATTTGCAGTCTCTGCCTCTTCACACTCATGAAGTAGAGCTAGTACTTCGAGGAGGTAAGTCAACATTGCGGACGAAAATGTCGCGACAGCATGACAATTGCCACATTGGAAGACGTTCAATGCAAGTGACGCGCTACATCGCCCACGTGCTGGAAGCGTTGAAATGTCAGCTTCAACTACATACATATAACTTGTCATGGGCACGTCACAAGTTCTTTTGATCTTTCTTAGGGCGTCTGTTCTGCCTCTTACCTGAGCCCCGTCCGCCGACCTGCGTGGGCGGGTTGGGGCGCATAACCAATCACCGAACGAACTGATCGCCTCACCTTAGACGGGGCTTGCCGCGCGGAGCGCTGTCGCGCGTGCGCCATGAAGGAGATTTCGTGATGACTTCGAACGCGAACTGGGCCCGACCGCTCGCCCGAACAATCGACCGCGTGCAGATCAACGCCGCTCGCTCCCGCAACTGGGGACGGGCATATGGAGAGAGACTGGATACCGACTTGAGTCTAGTCGGGAAGCGGACCGAAAAGGCGACGTTCGTCCCAGGGCGCGTCCAACGCGGGCTGAGAGTTTGCGATGTCATGTCCACGACGGTCGTGTCGGTTGCAGCAGATGCGCCCGTTCAGGAGATCGCCGCGATATTGGTTCGGCACCGAATCAGCTCCGTGGTCGTCATCAATGCTGCCGGGCAGCTTGTTGGTATCATCAGCGAAGGTGACTTGCTCAGACGAGCTGAAATCGGAACCGAACCGCATCGTTCCTGGTGGCGGGCATTCTTCGCCAACGCCAGGGCTTCGGCTCATGCCTACGTACGTTCGCATGGTAGGACGGCGCGCGACGTCATGTCCGTCGACGTGGTTACCGCGGCGCCTGATGAACCGCTGCAGAAGTTTGCCGCTCGAATGGCGGGGAAGCGGCTGAGATGCGTACCGGTCGTGCAAGATGGACGCACAATCGGTGTGATTGCCCGCAGTGATTTGGTTCGCCGGCTGGCAGCTCATTCGGCGCAGGAATCGCGCGTGAGTGACGATGCGCTACGCGCCGAGGTCACCGCGCGCATCGAGAACTTCACCCTGCACAGCGCAGTCGTGAACACGGACGTGAACGACGGTGTCGTCAGCCTTTATGGCTGGGCGGCATCTCCCATCGAAACGAGAGCGCTTGAGGTTGCGATCGAAAACACGCCGGGCGTTCTGCGCGTGAGGAACTGCCTATCGCGCACGCTACCTTATGTTTGATTTGGTTCAGGGAGAGTCAAAATGTCGATGAAAACGACTGTCGAGACTGCCATGGGACACAATCGCGGCCCAGTGTGGTTGTCGAGGGCTTGCAGCCCGACAGATGCGGTCGCGGTTATCCGCCCGCCTAGCCGCTCCGTAATGACATCGAGTAGGCGGCGCCCGCGCGCGTGGAGTCTCTCATTCGAGCGCAGAGCGCCACCTTTTATCGAACCTCTGATGGGGTGGACGGGGAGTGACGACACGATGGTTCAGGTGAATCTAAGTTTCCCCACCCGCGCTGCTGCTGTGTTTTTCGCAGAGCGGCAAGGACTGAACTATCGGATCGATCCAAGGACTGATGGCGCTCACTCAGGCCCAAGTCGTTCCTTTTCAACGTAATGAAGGCGGTGCTACGAAACACCGTGAAGCTTCGGAGGCAGCCCTATGATCAGCGACGGTTCAATGCCCCCGCGGTTCCAATAAATCGCGCCTGAGTGGTTGACCTCTTGTGGGGCTCTATCTTTTGCCTGCTCCTTAGCGCTTGCAGTTGTATTCGTCGTGACAGGCGCGACCTGGCCCCACTGGCTACCACGCTTGAGCCATCAAACGGATCTCCGGTAAGCCACCATGAGGCGGGCCTGAATCCCCTTAAGCTCCGGAATCGATTCCATCTGTTCATGGGGGGCCTCTCGGCCTCCCGCCGCTCCTTCGCGCGAGCGCTTGCGGCTGTTCATCATTCTACGACATGAATAAGCACTACTTCAGCAGTCCCCTTGTGCCTGCAGGCCAGCTTGTCGCAAGGCCAATTGATCGCGTCGAAAAGTCCGTTGCTGCTAGTATTTCCAGTTCAATAGCTCCGAGATGAGTTCCAGCGACCTGATCAACTTGGTCGCCACCACCGGCTAAGCGAGCGGTCACATCGTTCGGTGCAACGCCAAAGTTCGCGGCCCGGGAGGCGCGGCGGAACGATTGTCGAGCTTTGGCGTTGACTTTGGTTTTTGGCGTTGACTTTGGTTTCAAGCTCCCCGTGGCGACGGATGCGGGGACGCCCTCATCGGTTGCGGTCAGCGGCAGATCTGAACCTGACATTCCGGAGGATTGAACTATGCGCGTTGCGTCAACAGTACTGGGAGGTCTTCCGCTCGCCCTCGTTTCGCTGTCGTCTCTGCACGCCCAGGAGGTTCGTATCGGAGTCAGTGCCTTTGGCACTTGGGAAGGCGACGCACCCGGTGTAAGCAGGCACATTCGGGCCACGGACCTACCCCGGCCGACGCACCACGACAACGACCCCGAAGAGCCAGATTTCAAGCGGATGCCGAAGGTTGTAGCGGCGCCCCCAGGGAAGATGCCGAATGTGCCGAAAGGCTTCTTTGTGCAAGTGTTGGCCCAGGGGCTGAAACAGCCGCGCGTCATTCGGATCGCCCCGAATGGCGATATCTTCGTGGCGGAAGGCGACAACAAACGCGTCCTCGTCTTCCCGGCCAAGTCGGCCGATGGCGCGCCGGCGACGCCCGAGGTCTTCGCCGAGAACCTGGAGCGGCCCTACGGCATCGTGTTCGCTCCACCAAGCGACCCGCGGCACGTCTATGTGGCCGCGGCGAACCAAGTCGTCCGCTACCCCTACCGCAACGGCGACCGTAAGGCGACCGGTCCGGCCGAGGTCATGATCCCGGATATCCCCACCAAGCGGCACTGGACGCGCGACCTGGAAGTATCACGGGATGGTAAGAGCATCTTCGTGTCGATCGGCTCGGCTTCCAATGTTGCCGCCTCGATGCCGCAGAAGAGCCGTGAAGAAATCCTGTCACATGAAAAAACGCACGGACTAGGCGCCGCCTGGGGCGAGGAAGAGAACCGGGCCGTGGTGCGTGTGCTCGATCCGGAACGAAAGACCGTTCGTAATTATGCGACGGGCCTGCGCAACTGCTCCGGGATGGCGATGCAGCCGGGTACCGACACCTTGTGGTGCACGGGAAACGAACGCGACCATATCGGCCCCGATCTCGCGCCAGATTTCCTAACCACCGTGCGGGACGGCGGGTTCTACGGCTGGCCGTGGTACTACGCAGGTGGCAACGAGGACCCGGCCCACGCGGGCAAGCGCCCGGACCTCAAGGACAAGGTCATCGTTCCCGAGGTCTTGATCCAGGCGCATTCGTCCACCTTGGACTTGATCTTCTACGATCGGGATGCTTTTCCGGCCGAGTATCGAGGCGACGCCTTCGCGACCTTGCACGGCTCCTGGAACCGGGAAGAAAGAACCGGATACAAGGTGATCCGCGCCCGCATGAAGGACGGTAAGCCAACCGGCGTGTACGAGGACTTCATGACCGGCTTCGTACTGGACAAGGACACGGTATGGGGGCGCCCGGCAGGCATCGCAGTCACGCATGATGGCGCTCTGCTGGTCAGTGATGACGCCAACGGCATGATCTACCGGATCACACACGGGCCTTCCCGATAGAAACGGAATTGCTCCGTGCGCTGGCTCTGGTCTGCGACGCGTTGGAGATCGCGCTGAATGACCGGTAACATGTGCTATATCAGCATCTGCACGGCAGCGCTGCTTGCGGGGTTCAGCACTCTTCCCGCCGCGGAAGTAACCTCTGTTCCAGCCGGGATTTCTGCGGGCAATGAAGAGCTGCGGATCACTACCGACCTCGCCGTGGGTTGGAAATTCACCCAAGATGACGAATTGACGGACGCTACGGCACTGTCGTCTCCGGCTCTGAACTGGGAAAGCGTAACGCTCCCGCACACTTGGAACGCCGAGGACGCGGCCAGTTCGTCCGCGACCAAGCCGTATAAGCGAGGACTCGGCTGGTACCGGCTTGAATTCGCCGCGCCGGAGTCCGGGGCGCGCAAGTGGCTTGAGTTCGGCGCCGCCAGCATCGTCGCCGACGTATGGCTGAACGGAAAAAAGCTCGGCCAGCACAAGGGCGCCTTCACGGCGTTCCGTTTCGACGTGACGGATCTGCTCGCAAACACCGGCAACGTTTTGCTGGTCAAAGTCGACAACCGCGCGCCGGTGACCGATCACGACGCGACCGCGATCATCCCCTTGGCCGGCGATTTCAACATCTCGGGTGGCCTTTATCGGTATGTGTCCCTGATCGCGACGCGCGATCGGGTGCATTTCGATCTCGCCGACATGGGCGGACCCGGCGTCTACGCCGCGACGAGATCCCTCGCTGGCAGGACCGCTGCCGTAAGTATCCGCGCGCGATTGCAGAGTTATGCCGACGACGGTGGGGACTACCTCGTTCGCACGTCGTTGCTGGACGCGGATGGCGCAGTCGCGCAAACTGCACAGACGACCACACGCTTGAATGCAGGCACTAAGGCCGAAGTTGCGCAAGATCTGACGATCAACGAGGCGCACCTCTGGCAAGGCGTCGAGGATCCTTATCAGTACAAGCTCATGGTCGAGTTGTTGAGGCGCGATGGAGCGCCAATCGACAGGGTCGTGCAGGATTTCGGCATCCGTTTGATGAGATTTGACCCCGACACGGGGTTCTTTCTGAACGGAAAATCTTTGCGGCTGCGTGGCGTAGCAATGCATCAGGACTATCTCGGCAAGGGCTGGGGTCTGGGCAAAGCCGAGATCGACGAATCGTTGGCGCTAGTGAAGGAAATCGGCGCCAATACGATTCGCCTGGGTCACTATCCTTTCAGCCGCTATGCCCTTGAGAGCGTAAGCCGGCTTGGGCTGATCGCTTGGGCGGAAGCGCCGTTCGGCATCGGTTCGACCGTGCAACCTCCTCTCGCACTGGGCGCGGCGGCGGCGCCGTGCCCGACTAGAGAACCGTCTCCAGAGTTCGTCGCCAACGCAATCCAGCAACTCCGGGAGATGATCCGTCAGCAATATAATCACGCCGCCATCGCAATGTGGTCGATAGGCAACGAGACTACGTTCATGCACCGGGACTGCGAAGATCCCTGGTACGACAACGTGACGCCGACGCTGCGAGTGCTACACAATGTAGCGAAGACAGAGGATCCAAGTCGCGTCACCGCCCTCGCAGACTTTACCGAGAAGGAGGCGCCTCCGGTTGCGGGATCCTATATCCAGGTCGGTGGCATCACGAACATATGGGCGATCAATCAGTACTATCTATGGTACGCCGGGGCGGTTGACGGCTTGGGACGCCGCCTCGACGCGTTGCATGCGAGGTATCCGGCCCAGTCGCTCGGGATGAGCGAATACGGCGCGGGCGCGGCGCTGACTCATCATACCGATAATGTGCGTGGCGGTCCGGCGGAAGTGATCAATACCGGTGTGCCTAAGGTTTATCAGCCGGAGGAGTATGCGAGCTACGTGCACGAGCAGAACTACGCCATGGTGGTTAGCAAGCCGTACGTTTGGGGCAGTTATGTCTGGGCGATGTTCGACTTCGCGACCGGCCTTCGCAACGAAGGTGATCTGAGAGGCGTTAATACCAAGGGCCTGGTGAGCTTCGATCGCAAGGTCCGCAAGGATGCGTTCTATTTCTACAAGGCCAATTGGAGCAGCGAATCTGTGACTTACGTCACGGGCCGCCGCTACATCAACCGTGCCTACGCGGTCACGGACGTGAAGGTCTATAGCAATGCGGACTCTGTACGGCTGTCGGTGAATGGAGCCGTGATTGGTTCCATGGCGACGGATCAGTGCCTCTTGAAGGTCTGCGTGTTCAAACGCGTGAAACTCAGTCCGGGCTCCAACAGAGTGGTGGCGTCGGGCGATCATGCTGGCAGGTGGGTAAGCGATGTGGTCGAATGGTTGCTCGAGACAAACGACATTAACATCGCTGCCGGTCAACTGACGACGGGCTTCACCTCGGCGGCGGGCGAACGCTTCGGATCGGACAATTTCTTCATCGGCGGCTCGGGTGACTGGCTGGTGGAGAAGGGCACGCGAGGCGTGCGCGACGCCACCGCGGTGACGATAACGCCAGGCGCGCTCGCTAATTCGATGGCAGTGACGGGCGCGACGCAGGCGAACTCCGCCAGCGACCCGAGAGATGCGGACCTGTTCAAGAATTTCCGCCGCGGCACCTTCAGTTATTTTTTGCCGTTGTCGGATGGCAACTACCGGCTGACGCTCGGATTTGTTGAACCCGATCGCCACACGCAGGCTGGGCACCGGGTGTTCAATGTCGCCGCGAACGGCGTGAACTTGCTTGAGAACTTCGATGTTCTGCAGGCCGCAGGTGCCTATCGCACGGTAGTGACCCGAGTCTTCACGGTCCCCATTTCACGCGGGCATCTCAAGCTCGACTTCGTGCCGTTGAGAGGGGAGGCGGTGGTCTCCAACATCATGATCCGGAAGGAATAGTCAGGTCCCAGTTGAAAAACTGGGACCGCGCACTATCGCGCGGTTCGAGGCGGCATCCTCGAAAACAGCGAGTCAAAGCCCTGAGCGGAGCGTCTTCGGCTCCGATACGAAACGAGATTATCGTCCCTACATTTCCCAGAACCGCATGGCGAACGTCCGGCTTCAGCTGCGCGAGATACTGGCTGCTCTTTCTCGCCGCTGCTGTTTATCATTTTGCTGGCGCACGTCCGGAGACCGAAGTGGCAACGGCGCCGAGTCCGAAAGCGTCCGCGCCGGGTAAGCGCGGCCGCGTGATCGGAAGTGCTGCAAAGGATACGAAGCTGAAGAAGCTCGGCCGCTCGGGACGCTGGGTCGAGGTGGAAACAGAAAGCGGCAGAGGCTGGATCGGCGCCGGGCGGCTTGCTCCGGTCGCGGCAGAGAGCAGCTGAGGGGTGCGGCTACCGCGTCAGCGCCGCGGCTCCTTCACCGGCGAGACGTCCGAGCGTGACCGCCATGCAAAGTCCGGCCGCGGGCAGATAGCCCCAGACGCCCGGCCCTGAAATGCTGCGCGCCGTACCGCCGCCAGCGAACAAATTTGGCATCAGCGACCCGTCGGCGCGGCGCACCCGCGCGTTCTCGTCGACGACGAGACCACCCTGGGTGTGGAACAGCGCTCCCGTGACCTTGGCGGCGAAGTAGGGACCTTCGCTGCTAAGCGCGGGGTTCTTCGTGAAGTCGCGGCCGAATTGGTCCTGCCCTCTGCCTCCCGCGAACGCAATGACGCCGGTCAGGGTCTTCTGCAGC
Source organism: Xanthobacteraceae bacterium (assembly GCA_035277225.1). Lineage (GTDB taxonomy): Bacteria > Pseudomonadota > Alphaproteobacteria > Rhizobiales > Xanthobacteraceae > PALSA-894. Next base: position 1,341 of record DATEKY010000559.1, on the reverse strand, counting down.
GCTTCGGCAGGTACGCCGATGATCTTCGCAAGCCCGGCAATGTCGGGCGCGGACTTTACCATGCCGAGCGTGGTGAGCTGCTGATACTCCGGCCAGCGCAGATTGCTCTGCCGCAGGCGATCATCATAGACGACCCATGCAATGCCCTGCGGCTGCGCGAGAACCTGCTTCGACTGTCCGGAAATATCGAACAGTTCGTTGGAGAAGCGCTCGCCGCGCGCGTTCACCTGGATGCCGCCTTCCATGATGATGTTGTAGTTCACTAGCACGCCGGATTCGATCGAGAGCGCGCCATAGCCCTGGAACGCCGCCATGTCGCCGGTCGCGGCGCCGAGATCCATGCCCCACTGGATGCCTTCGCCGTCGTCGCCTTCGTGGCCGAAATAGGGGCTCTCGCCCATGTCGGGGATGAAGCGGCGCACCATCGCGCGATTGGCGCCGAAGCCGCAGGTCGCGAGCACCAGCGCATCGCAGCCGAGCGTTTCGCGCGTGCCGTCCGGGCGCTCGATGCCGACACCGAGCACGCGGTCCTTGTCGTCGGCGTAGACGTCGACGACGTGCGCGTTGGTGGTCAGCGATGCGCCGGTATCTTCCGCCGCGCGGACGAGTCGGCCGAGCAACTCGCCGCCGGTGCGCGAGGGGAGGCCGTGCAGGCGCGGGACCGAATGACCGAAATCCGTGCGCCACGCGAGCTCGACGTCGAACGGAAACTTGTGCTTGTCCATCAGCCAGTCGATGGTCGGGCCGCATTCGCGCGCGACGGTTCGGGCGAGCGCCTGATCGGTTTCGCCGCGCGTCTTCTTCATGATGTCGGCGAACATCGAGTCGGCGCTGTCCTCGACGCCTTTCTCGCGCTGCGCCTTGGTGGCGGCGGCGCAGATGAAACCTTGTGCCATGCTGGTCGTGCCGGTCGGCGTGGCATCACGCTCGAGCACCATGACTTCCGCACCGGCGTCCGCCGCGGCCAATGCCGCCGTCATGCCGGTCCCTCCGCCCCCGACCACGAGGACAGGGACTGATGCGTCGAACGTCATGGAGTTGGTGCGGATCACCGGCATCGGCCGACCTTTTTGTTGCGGAAAGCCGGGGATGACACGGCTTGGAGCGCTTGCTGAAGAAGCCTGAATTGTATGCACTGGAGGCTGAGAGCGTCAACGCGGACCGTCATGCAAACCGTGATGGGACGTCTGCGGGCCTTCACGTTCTGAACTAGAATTGCCCATTTTTCCGTATCAAATTGATGGGATGCGCGACGCGGTCGGCCGTACCTGGCAAAATATCCGGAAAATCTGTCGCGGGAGTACAAAGCAAAAGTGTATGCAAAATGAGAAGCGCGGTGTT
>DATEKY010000558.1:0-4959 GCA_035277225.1 Xanthobacteraceae bacterium | reverse complement strand
CATTCGCGTGCCCGGCGACAAGTCGATTTCGCACCGCGCGCTGATCCTCGGCGCCATGACGGTCGGCGAAACCACGATTACGGGCTTGCTTGAAGGCGAAGACGTCCACCGCACCGCCGACGCGATGCGGGCGCTGGGCGCGCGCGTGGAACGCACCGGGGAGGGGGCCTGGAGCGTGCGCGGCGTCGGGGTCGCGGGCTTTGCCGCGCCGGCGGCGGCGCTCGATTTCGGCAATTCCGGCACCGGCTGCCGGCTGGTGATCGGGGCGGTGGCGGGCTGCCCGATCACGGCGAGGTTCGACGGCGATGCCTCGCTGCGCTCGCGGCCGCAGCGCCGCGTGCTCGATCCGCTCGAGCGGATGGGCGCGCGGGCGGTCAGCGTGGCAGACGGTGGCCGCCTGCCGCTGACCTTGCAGGGCGCGCGCGACCCGATCCCGATCGTCTATGCCCCGCCGGCCGCCTCCGCGCAGCTCAAGTCCGCGGTGCTGCTCGCCGGGCTCGCGGCGCCTGGGGAGACCGTGGTGGCCGAAGCCGAGGCGACGCGCGACCACACCGAACGCATGCTGCGCCACTTCGGCGCCGACGTGCGGGTCGAACGCGAGGGCGCGCATGGGCGCCGCGTCACGCTGAAAGGCCAGCCGGAACTGGTTGCCGCCCCGGTCACGGTTCCGGCGGATCCCTCATCCGCCGCGTTCCCGCTGGTCGCCGCGCTGATCGTGCCGGGCTCCGAGGTCGTGCTGGAAGGCGTCATGACCAATGTGACGCGCACCGGCCTGTTCAAAACCTTGCGCGAGATGGGCGCCACGATCGAGGAACTCGATCGCCGGCTCGAAGGCGGCGAGGACGTCGCCGACCTGCGTGTGCGCACCTCCTCGCTCAGGGGCGTCGAGGTGCCGCCCGAGCGCGCGCCGTTCATGATCGACGAATATCTCGTGCTCGGCGTCGCGGCTTCGTTCGCCGAGGGCGTAACGCGCATGCGCGGGCTGAAGGAGCTGCGCGTGAAGGAGTCCGACCGCCTCGCTGCCACCGCCGACATGCTGCGCGTCAACGGCGTAGCGGTCGAGATCGAGGGTGACGACCTGATCGTGCACGGCAAGGGCCGCGCAGCGGGGGGCGGGCTGGTCAAGACCCACATGGATCACCGCATCGCAATGTCGGCGCTGGTGATGGGGCTCGCTAGCGAAAAGCCGGTGCACGTCGACGACACGGCGTTCATCGCAACCAGCTTCCCGGGCTTCGTCGAGATGATGCGCCGGATGGGTGGCGAGTTGAGCTAACGCGGCGGAATCGTCCATGGCCCGAGCATTGGATCGAGAGAAGCTGCTGCAGGCCTTCGACGAGATCGGCCGTGCCGCCGTCGCGGCGGGCACGTACCTGCAGATTGCGGTCTACGGCGGCTCAGCGCTGATGCTGGCGAGCAATTTTCGTTTTGCCACCGAGGACGTCGACGTATCCCGGCTTCAGCAGCCTTGGCCGGAATGGCTGCGTGACGTTATCGACAAGCTCGCACGCCAGAACGGATGGGCGGCCGACTGGTTCAATGATGGCGTTGTATTCCACCTGAGTGCACTTGCCGACCCGGCCGACGATCATTTGGAGTTCGGCACATTCCCGCGCGACGAAGAGCCCGGCCTGCTGGTCTATGTGCCGTCCGCAGAATATCTGCTCGCGCTCAAGCTGAAGGCGATCCGCGTCAACGATCCGGTCCGCGGCGATCAGGAGCGTCTCGACATTTTGAATCTGATGCGGGTGGTCGGCATCGACACCGCGGAAGGCGCGATAGCGCTTCTGACGCGTTTTTTCCCGAACAGCGGCGCGGCTGCCGAGAAGCAGAAATTCCTGCTAATGTATATGAACCCCGACGGAGCCCTCGATGCGCCCAAATACCCTCGCCGAGGCGATTGAACGAATCCGTGCAGGAGAGCCGCAGGACATTGCGCTGGCTGAGTTCGTCGACAGTTTTCTGTCCGCGCCGGACGCTGAGGCGAAATTCGCCAGCATCGAGCGAGAGCCTGAACGCACGGACGACGCCCGCCTGAATGCGCTGGTTGGCGCGATGGCCGAATACCTCGCCAAGCAGCATCGCTTGAACCGTGTACCGATATGGGTGTCCGGCCCTTGCCGCCGCCTCGACGAACCGTGGTTCACCACGTCCTCCGATGCACCCGCCATGAAGGAATACCTCGCCTTCGCAAGCCCCGCCGAATTCCGCTCGCGCAACATATTCACAGAAGAGCGTCCGCTGCGCCGCGCTCGCGCGAAGGTCGCTTGACCGCGCGCGCCGCGCCCTGTTCAAAGCGCGCATGATCATCGCCATCGACGGGCCGGCGGCGTCGGGGAAGGGCACGCTCGGCAGGCGGCTCGCGGCGCATTTTCGTCTGCGCCATCTCGACACCGGATTGATCTACCGCGCGGTCGCCAAGGCGCTGCTCGATGCCGGACGGCCGCTCGACGACAAGGAGGGCGCGGTTACGGCGGCGCACGCGCTCGATCCGGAAAAGTTCGACGAGAAGATCCTGAAGGGTCACGCCATCGGCGAGGCGGCCTCGATCGTCTCGGCCATCCCCGAGGTGCGCGCCGCGCTTCTGCGATTCCAGCGCGACTTCGCCGCGGCGCCGCCCGGTGCTGTGCTCGACGGGCGCGACATCGGCACGATCGTCTGCCCCGGCGCCGACGTGAAGATCTTCGTCGTGGCGGAGCCCGAGGTGCGCGCGCGCCGCCGCGCGCTCGAGCTCAAGGCCGCGGGCCAGGACGCCGATGAATCCGAAATCCTCGCCGATATTCTGCGCCGCGATGAACGCGACCGCACCCGCGCCGCCGCGCCGCTCAGGCGCGCCGAAGACGCGCACGTGCTCGATACGACCCGCCTGAATGTCGACGGAGCCGTTGCCGCCGCGGTCGCAATCGTCGAGGACTCACGTCGTCGCCGACCGTGACATTACGCGGGCTCAAACCGCGTCGAAGCTCTCGACCGGCAGCGGAGCGGCCTTGCGCGTCAGCTCATCGATCGAGATGGTCTGCGCTTTCACTTCCGATGCGAGAACCGGCGTCGGTGCCGTGGCACGGCCAACGATGGCTCCAAGCGCGAAGACCGCAATGGCCGCGATGGTTAATTTTGTCATGACGTCGCCCCTTGTTGTGTGCCGTAACCATACGGAAGGACGCTTAACGCGCGGTCACATTCACAGATGGGCGAAGTTGAATTTGTTCCATTGGTGAATGGAACTTTTAGTTCCATTCTATTTTATTCGCTCGATCACCTTCTTCCACTTCTCCTGTTCCTGCGCGATGCGCTGCACCAGCGCGGGCTGGCTTTCGACGATCGGTGTGAAGCCCGCGACCTCCATGCGCTTGCGCACGTCGGGATCGGATAGCACCGTGTTGATCTCGCGGTTGAGCCGCTCGACGATCGGCTGCGGCAGGCCGGCCGGGCCGTTGATGTAATTGATCGAGGATCCGTCGAAGCCCGGCAGCGTGTCGGCGATCGGCGGCAGGTCGGGCAGGTTCGGATTGCGCTCGATCGTTGCCACGCCGAGCCCGCGCAAACCGCCCGACTGGATGTGCGGCATTTGCACCGCCACCGTGTCGATCGCCATCTGGACGTTGCCTGCCAGCAGGTCTTGCAGCGCCGGTCCGGAGCCGCGATACGGCACGTGCACGATCTCGATCCCCGCCATCGTCTTGAACAGCTCGCCCGACAGATGCGAGCTCGCGCCGACGCCGGAGCTCGAGAAATTGATCTTGCCGGGATTGGCCTTGGCGTAGGCGATCAGCTCGGCGACGGATTTGACCGGCAGGCTCGGCGTCACAACCAGCACGTTGACGGCGGTCACCACGGTCGCAACCGGCGTGAAGTCGCGGAACGGGTCGTAGGGCAGCTTCGGCATCAGATACGGATTGGTGATCTGCGGCCCCGGCGTGGTCCAGAGCAGCGTGTAGCCGTCCTGCGCTGCCTTTGCGACGAAGTCGGCGCCAAGCGTCGCGCCGCCGCCCGGCTTGTTCTCGATCACGATCGGCTGCCCGAGGCGCTTCGCCAGCGGTTCGGCGAGGATGCGCGCCATCAGGTCGGCGGCCCCGCCCGGTGCGAACGGCACCACGAGGCGGATCGGGCTCGATGGCCAGGTTTGCGCCTGCGCGGTCGTCGCCAAGACAAGACCCGCCGCCAGCGCCAGAATTGCCCGCCGCATCATCGCTTCCTCCCGGTTTGGCGCGAGTCTAGAGCAAATCGCCGCCGTCTGCGCACGACTCAAAGCCTTGTGCAATCTGCGCTGTTTGGCTATATCCGCGGCGTCCAGGCCGCCGCCGACATTTGTCGAGGCCGCCCGGGCGGGCCGGAGGCGCGGACGACCGCGCCTTCGTTATTGGAGGAAGCGCCCGCTCGGCCCGTCTCTTTTCGGTTACGCCGGACATTCATCATCGTTTCTTCGGCTCGAGCTGAAGCGCCGGTCCGCCGTGTGGCGGCTGTCGCAGGTCAGCGGGACTTGCGGCCTTGGGCCATTGAAACGCGTGCATTCGAACCGCCGGCGTACCGCTCAGGAGACTACATGGCTACTGCTACCTCTGCCGCGCCCACGCGCGAAGATTTTGCCGCAATGCTCGATGAGGCGTTCGGCCAAGGCAATCTGCAGGAAGGCACCGTCGTCAAAGGCACGGTGGTCGGAATCGAAAAGGACATGGCGCTGATCGACGTCGGCGCGAAGACCGAGGGCCGCGTTGCGGTCCGTGAATTCTCCGGCCCCGGCCGCGGCAGCGAGCTCAAGGTCGGCGACGAGGTCGAGGTCTATCTCGAGCGCATCGAGAACGCGCTCGGCGAAGCGGTTCTCTCGCGCGACAAGGCGCGCCGCGAGGAAAGCTGGGGCAAGCTCGAGAAGGCGTTCAACGCCAACGAGAAGGTCCAGGGCGTCATCTTCAACCAGGTCAAGGGCGGCTTCACGGTCGATCTCGACGGCGCGGTCGCATT
>DATEKY010000557.1:0-2628 GCA_035277225.1 Xanthobacteraceae bacterium | reverse complement strand
AGGCGCGCCGAGATGTGGGTCGAGGCCGAGAACAGCAGCGTGTGGCCGTCGGGCGCGGATTGCATCACGTAGGCGCCGCCGACGGTCGCGTTGGCGCCGGCGCGGTTTTCCACCACGAAAGGACTGCCGAACCGGTCCTGCAGCTTTTGCGCAATCAGGCGCGCGAAGGTGTCGACGCCGCCGCCGGGCGCGAACGGCACCACGATGCGCACCGGGCGTTCGGGGAATTTCTGCGCCGACGCGGGCGAGGCGAGGGCGAGCGCGGCGGCAACAAGAGCAAGGAGACGCATTCGGTTCATGTCCTGAGACGGAGAAAGATCATCGCGCCACCACCGGCCGCGCCGCGAGCACCGGCTCGCGCACCGCGACGCCAGTGAACGGCGAGCCCTCCTCGAACCACGACTTCGGCGCCGGATGCCCCCACAGCGTCTGGCGCTGCGGATGGTCGAGCGTCCAGCGGATCGGCTCGTGATCGGTGTCGACGGTGAGATAATCCGAGGTGAACAGCTCGACGCGATGGTTGTCGGGATCGCGCACATAAAGGAAGAACGCGTTGGCGATGCCGTGGCGGCCGGGGCCGCGCTCCATGTTGGCCAGATAGCCGCTGGTCGCCATCACGTCGCAGGTGTGCAGGATGTCGAGCGCGTTCGAATTCCACACCCCGATGTGATGCAGCCGCGGGCCGCGCCCGTTGGTGAAGGCGAGGTCGTGCGTGCTGCCGCGGCGCTGCATCCACACCGCCCAGAGCTTCGGATCGGCGCCTTCGGTCTCGGTCGTCTCGGTGAGGCGGAAGCCGAGCTCGGTGTAGAAGTCGTAGGATGCCTGCACGTCGGGGGTGAAACAGTTGATGTGGTCGATGCGCTGGATGCGCGCGCCCTGGTAGGCGGCGTATGTCTGCAGCATCGAGGCGACCCGATCCATCCTGAAATAGAGATCGACCGGCATGCCGACCGGATCGTGGAAGCGCAACGTGCGGCCCTGGAACGGCAGGTTCGGCCACGTGACCTTCAGCTTGCGCTGCTCGAGCCAGGCGGCGGCCTTGTCGAGATCCTCCTCGCTGCCGACCTTGAAGCCGATGCCAAGAGCCGCGATGGTGTCCGACTTGCGCAGCACCACCGAATGATGATTGCGCTCCTCCACGCCGCGCAGGTAGAGCGCGTCTTTGTCCTCGTCGCTGACGATGTAGCCGAGGCAATCCACGTAGAACGCGCGCGACTTCGCCAGATCGGACACGCCGAGCTCGACGTGGCTCGCGCGCACGATGTTGAAGGGCGGGTTGAACACGGGGGCGCGCAGCGGCATGGGGCGTGGTCTTCTCCCGGGACTCGAGGGTTCATATCGCACCGGAACGGCCTTGCGTAAACACATCGCATGTTGACGCTGTCTTTGGCTTCGGTGCATGTAGCGGGGACCGGACCCCGGAAAACAATGGCCCAAGACGCCCACGACGTTTCACGCGATCTGCTCGGCGCGCCGCCGCGCGTGATCAATGTCGGACTCGAGATATTTGCCGCGAATCTCGCCAGCCAGGGCGCCGAGGTCGCGCATGTGCGCTGGAGCCCTCCCGCGGGCGGAAATTCTCACCTTGCGGGCCTTCTCGAAAAGCTCCAGGGCAGGTAACCCGCTGGGAAGGCAAGCCGTTGCAGACAATCGACGAAGCCAATCAAGAAGCGTTGCGGCGCGTTCTCGCCGGCGACCCGGTGCTGGTCGATGTCGTTCCGGCATCGCAGGCCATTCCGGATCTGGCCGACCGCATGATCCTGCATGCCGGGCCGCCGATCGGCTGGGACCGGATGTGCGGCCCGATGCGCGGGGCCGTCATGGGCATTGCAGTTTTCGAAGGCTGGGCGAAGGACCTCGACGATGCGGCGAACAAGGCCGCGGCCGGCGCCTTCGCGTTTCATCCCAATCACCACTTCGGCGCGGTCGGTCCGATGACCGGCATGACGACCAGGAGCCAGCCGCTCATGGTGGTCGAGAACAAGGCGTTCGGGAACCGCGCCTATTGCGCGATCAACGAGGGCCTCGGCAAGGTGATGCGGTTCGGCGGCAACGATGCCGAAGTGCTCGACCGCCTGCGCTGGATCCGCGAGGTGCTCGGCCCGGCGCTCGGGCGCGCGGTGCGTGAATCCGGCGGGATCGCGCTCAAGCCGCTGATCGCGCGCGGGCTCACCATGGGCGACGAGATGCATCAACGCAACGTCGCCTGCTCGAGTCTCTTGTTGCGCCAGCTCGCGCCGTTTCTCGCGCGCACGTCGAGCGGCCCCGAGCTCGTCGCGTGCCTCGATTTCATCGGCCGCAACGATCAGTTCTTCCTCAACGTCGCGATGGCGATGGGCAAGGCGCTGGCGGACCCGGCGCGCAACATCGAGGGATCGTCGGTCGTCACCGCAATGAGCCGCAACGGCACCGACTTCGGCATTCGCGTCTCGGGCACCGGCGACCAGTGGTTCACCGCGCCGGTGGAGATGCCGGTCGGAATCTACTTTCCCGGCTTCAGCGAGAAGGACGCCAATCCCGACATGGGCGATAGCGCGATCGTGGAGACGGTCGGGCTCGGCGGCTTTGCGATGGCAGCGGCGCCGGCCGTGGTCGGATACATCGGCGCGGGGCGCGCGTCCGAAGCAG
>DATEKY010000556.1:0-7215 GCA_035277225.1 Xanthobacteraceae bacterium | reverse complement strand
CACGGCGTTCATGTGGGAGAAGCTGCCGTATCGTCTGCACGGCGACCCGGCGAACTGGGACGGTGCGCGCGACGCGCATGGCGCGGAGATGCTGAAGCTCTGGCGGCAGCACGCGCCGAACCTCGCCGACGCGGTGATCGGCTCGTTCACGCGCTCGCCGCTCGATGTCGAGCGCTGCCTGCCCAACATGCGCGAGGGCGACCTCCTGGTCGGCGCATTCACCAACGGACAGGTCGGCTTCGACCGCCCGTTCCGCGGCGCCGGCACGTATCGCACGCACCTGCCCGGACTCTATCTGTGCGGATCGAGCAGCCATCCGGGCGGCAACGTGACCGGCCTGCCCGGATATAATTCCGCGCAGGTGATCCTGAGCGACCTCGGCGCAGGAGTGAACCTCTTCGCCGAGCGAACCGCTGCGAGCTGATCGCGTCGGTACCTACGGCGCGTATTCCGCCCGCTTCGGCGTGAACACGTCGAGATTGATCACCGGCTCGTCGCCGAGCACCTCGCCCCAGTGGGTCACGCCGCCGGGAATGACCACCAGCCCGCCGGGACCGAGGTCGTGCGTCTCATCGCCGATGAAGAAGCGCATGCGGCCCTCGACGATGTAGGCGATCTGCTCGTGCGGATGGCTGTGCGGGCGCGGCTCGTGGCCGGGCATGAGCCGGTGCAGCGCGACGGTCGCGGCGCTGCCGGAGAACGCCTTCTGCTCGACGCCCTTGCGGATCTGCTTCCACGGGATCGCGCTCCAGTCGATCTTGTGAATGTCCATGTGATTACCTCGCTATTTTGCGGCGCCAAGCACGCCGGTCGGACGGACGAAGAGGAAGAGCAGCAGTATAGAGAGCGCCGCGACGTTCTTGAACGCCGCGCCGAGGAACACGACGGCGAGCGACTGCCCGACGCCCAACAGAACGCCGCCGACCAGCGCGCCGAGCGGGCGGCCGAAGCCGCCGACGATCGCCGCGATGAAGCCGCTGATCGCGAACGGCACGCCGACATTGAACGCGGTGTATTGCGTCGGCGTCACCAGCACGCCGGCGAGCGCGCCGAGCGCGGCGCTCAAGGCAAACGACAGCGCCAGCATGCGCGACACCGGAATGCCCTGCAGCGCGGCGGCGTCGGCGTTGATCGCGCAGGCACGCATCGCCTTGCCGGTCTTGGTGGCGGCGAAGAACCAGGCGAGCCCCGCGATCACCAGCGCCGAGCAGCCGACGATCCAGAAGAACTGATAGCTGAACGCGAGGCCTGCGATGCGCAGCGGCGGCACGTCGGTGAACATGGGCAAGGTGCGCGGCTGGTCGCCGATCGCGAGCAGCGTGAGGCGCTCGATCACGATCTGTGCGGCCAACGTGGCGAGGATCATCACGAACGCGGTCGAGTGCCGGTTCCACAGCGGGCGGATCACCATGCGCTCGATCAGAACGCCGAGCGCCGCGACCAGCACGATCGAGATTAGCGCGGCGAGTGGCAGCGGCAAGCCGTAGCGCGTCAGGCCGACATACGTGACCATGCCGCCGAGCATCACGAACGCGCCCTGCGCAAAGTTCACGATGCCGCTGGCATTGTAGATGACGCAGAAGCCGATCCCGATCAGGCCGTAGACGCAGCCGATCGCGATGCCGCTGACGATCGATTGGGCGACCAGCTCAAGCATGCGCCGCCTCCATCGTTCCGAGATAGGCGGCGATCACGTCCGGATTTGTCTGCACCTCGGCCGGCGTGCCGGTCGCGATCAGCCGGCCGAAGTCGAGCACCGCGACGCGGTCGGCGATGTTCATCACGAAGCTCATGTCGTGCTCGATCAGCAGGACCGTGACGCCGAATGCGACGATCTGCCGGATCAGGTCGGCGAGGCGCGTGGTCTCGCCGCGATTGAGCCCGGCCGCCGGCTCGTCGAGCATCAACAGCTTCGGCTCGGCCGCGAGCGCGCGCGCGATTTCCAGTAGCCGCTTCTGTCCGTAGGGCAGCACGCCGGCGAGCGTGTCGGCCTGCGCGTCGAGGCCGACCTTGCGCAGCAGATCGTGCGCGAACGCATCGACCTCGGCTTCGATCGCTCGCCCGCGCAGGGGCAAGAGCGCCGTGCCAAGCCCGCCCTGCGTGTGCAGATGACGCCCGACCTTGACGTTCTCCAGCACGCTTAGCTGCTCGAACAGCTGCACCAGCTGGAACGTGCGGACGAGGCCACGCCGCGCGATCTCCTCCGCCGCGAGCCCGGTGATCTCGGATCCGGCGAACTCGACGCGCCCGGCGCTCGGCGGGACAAAGCCCGAGATGCAGTTGAACAACGTGGTCTTGCCGGCGCCGTTCGGCCCGATGATCGCGGTGACGCCCTGCGCCGCGATGTCGAGCGACACATTGTCGACGGCGACCAGTCCGCCGAAGCGGCGCGTCACGGCAGAAAGGCGCAGGAGGCTCATGCGCCCTCCTTGCGTCGCGCCGACCACAGACGCGACAGCGAGGCGAGCCCGCCCGGCGCATAGATCAGGATCAGGATCAGCAGCCCGCCATAGGCGAGGTCCTGGTACTCGCTGAAGCGGCGCACCGTTTCGGGCAGCAGCGCGATCACCAGCGCGCCGAGCGCAGCGCCCGCGATGGTGCCGATGCCACCGACATAAAGCATCGTGAAGGCGAGCACGACCATGTGCAGGCCGTAGACCTCCGGGCTGACGAAGCCGACCGCGTGGACGAACAGCGATCCGGCGACCGCCGCGTAGAACGCCGAGATCAGGAATGCGATCAGCTTGTAGCGCGCGACGTCGATCCCGAGCGCGCGCGCCGCGTCCTCGCTGCCGGCAATCGCGACGAAGGCGCGCCCGAGCCGCGAGCGGCGGATGCCGGCGGCGGCGAGCACGCTGACCAGCGCAAAGGCGAGCAGCAAGACCAGGATCGCGCGGTCGGACGTGGCGGTGAACTTGCCGATGCCGAGCGGCGGAATGCCCGAGATGCCCATGTAGCCCTGCGTCACCGCCTGCCACTGCACCGCGACCTCGTAGACGATCAGCCCGATCGCGAGTGTCGCCATCGCGAGGTAATGGCCGCGCAGCCGCAGCGTCGGCCAGCCGACGATCAGCGCGCAGGCAAGCGCGCCGAGCAGGCCGAGCCCGGCGGCCGGCAGCGGCTCCCAGCCGTGATTGGCGGTGAGCACCGCGGAGGTGTAGCCGCTGATCGCCGCGAACGCGTTGTGCCCGAACGAGACCTGTCCGGCGTAACCCATGAAGATGTTCAGGCCGGTCACGAACACCACGTAGATCGCGGCGAAGTGCAGCACGGCGATCAGGTAGCCGCCGGTGACGAACACATAGGCGACGAGCCCCGCCGCCAGCGTCCACACCGCCGGCATCACCGGATTGCGCCGGGCCTCAGCCCAGATAGTAGCGAGCGAGGTCATCGTGCGACGTGACGGTGCGAGGATCGATCTCGGCCGCGATGCGGCCGACCGACATGACATAGGCGCGGTTGGCGAGCTTGAGCGCGAGCGGCGCTTTTTGCTCGACCAGGATGATCGGCAGGCCCTCGCGGTTGAGCACGCCGAGCTTTTCCAGGATCTCCTCGACCACTTTCGGCGCAAGGCCGAGCGAGGGCTCGTCGAGCAGCAACAGCTTCGGCGCCGACATCAGCGCGCGCCCGACCGCCAGCATCTGCTGCTCGCCGCCGGAGAGCGAACCGGCGGTCTGGCTGAGGCGCTCCTTCAGGCGCGGAAACAGCGCAAGCACGCGCTCGTGGCGGCGCGCGAGCTCGGCCTTGTCGTTCAGCAGGTAGGCGCCGAGCTCGAGGTTTTCGGCGACGCTCATCGGCCCGAAGATGCCGCGTCCTTCCGGCACCAGCACCAGGCCCATCGCGGCGGCGCCGACCGGATTGCGCGGCACGGCATTGCCGCAAAAGCGCACCGCGCCCTGCGTCGCCACCAGGCCCATCACGGCGCGCATCAAGGTCGATTTGCCGGCGCCGTTCGGGCCGAGCACCGCGACCAGCTCGCCGCCGCCGACGAACAGATCGACCGGCTGCAGCGCCTCGACGTGCCCATAGCGCGCCGAGAGCGCCGCAACCTCTAGAACGCGGCTCTGTGCTGCCGCGTTCACTTCACCACTTGGACTTTGCCGTTGATGATCGTCGCGAGCAGCAGCGGGTTCTCGGTGATGCCCTGGTGGTTGCTCGCCGAGAAGTGATAGACGCCGGTCGTGCCCTGGAAGCCGTCCATCGTCTCCAGCGTGTCGCGCAGCTTCGGCCCGTCGAACGACTTCGCCTTCTCCACCGCCGCGGCGGTCAGCATGATCGCGTCCCAGCCGCGCCCGGCCCAGTTCGGGTCGCGGTCGCCGTGCTTGGCGCGCCATGGCTGCAGGAACTTGCCGATCTCGGTCTTCAGCGCGCCGTCGGACAGTGCATCGTAGACCTGGGCCGGCGATGCGACGAAGAAGAACTTGTCGCCGAGCACCTCGGCCACCGGGCGGAACACCGCAATGTCCTCGAGGCTGGTCAGCATGATCATGTCGAGGCCGAGCTGCTTGATGTTCTTCGCGGCGGTGAGCGTGGTGCCGCCGAGCCCGATCTTGAGGATCGCGCGCGCGCCGGCCGCGTGCATCTTCTGGATCGCGACGCTCAGGTCCGCGTCGTCGGTCTTGTACTGCTCGATGCCGACGACCTCGAGGCCGAAGTCCTTCGCCTCCTTCTCGGCCGCCGCCTTCTGCGCATTGGCGTAAGGCGAGGGGTCGTGCAGCACACCGATCTTCTTGATCTGCGTCTTGTTCTTCAGATACGCGAGCCGCGTCACGACTTCGAAGCGGGGCGGCGGAATGGTGGTGAACGCCCATTTGATGTGATCCGGCTGCTGCGGCAGGATCGAGCACAGCACCATCGGGGTCTCGGCGCGCACCACGATCGGCGCGGCGGCGAAGTTGCCGGCCGAGACGCAGCCGCTCGCGAACATGTTCACTTTGTCCGACGAGATCATCTTGCGGTAGACCGTCACGGCTTCCTGCGGCTCGGAGCGGTTGTCCTCGACCACGAGCTCGACCTTGCGGCCCGCGATGCCGCCCTTGGCGTTGAGCGCCGCGATCGCGATCTCGACGCCGTCGCGCCAGGCGCGATCGACGGTCGCCGCATAGCCGGTGAGACCGGCCGACATGCCGATCTTGTACACATCCTGCGCCTGCGCGCCGGTCGAGAGAAGAAGAGCCGCGCAACTCGCGGCGATGGACAGACGAACTCTCATGTTCCCTTCCTTGTGCTTTTGTTGTTGCGTCAGTCGAAGATGAATTCGCGCAGGTTCGGCACGCCGAGCCCTTCGTAGCCGGTGGAATTGAGCCGGAGCGAGATCGCCTTGGCGCAGCCGCGCAGATAGAGCAGTTGCTGCGGCTCGACCGGCTCGTGCACGTATTGCGTGGTGCCGACCACCGCGATGGTGCCGATCAGCTCGTTATGGAAGTTGAGCACCGGCGCGGCCACCGCCGATATGCCGAGCAGCGTTTCGTCCATCGACACTTCATAAAGCTGCTCGCGCACGCGCGCGAGGCGGTCGCGTAACTTTGCCGCATCGGTGATGGTGTGCGGCGTGTGCGCCTGAAGCTTGCGCGCGAGCACGCGCTGTTGCAACTCAAGCGGGGAAAACGCGAGCGTGAGCCGCCCCTGCGCCGAGGCATGCGCCGGCAGCCGGTAGCCGAGCCGTACCGAGATGGTCACAAGGTTGGGGCTCTCGCACACGGCGTTGACCAGCGCATCGCCGCTCGCCGGGATGCTCAGCACCACGGTCTGCCCGGTGAGATCGCGCAACTTCAACATGTAGGGTTCGGCGAGCCGCCGCAGATCGAACTGATCCATCGCGGCCTGGCCGATATGCGCGAGCTTGAGCGAGAGCTTGTAGCACTCGGTCTGCGCATCCTGGTCGACGTAGCCGAGGTGGCGCAGGGTCGAGAGGTGGCGGTGCATCCGCGCCTTCGGCTCGCCGAGGTGGTTGGCGAGCGCGGTCAGGCGCATCGGCTGGCCGGCCGCCGCGAGCGCCTCGATGATCTGCCCCGCCATGATGACGGACTGGATCAGGCCGCTCTGGCTGCGGTCCTCCTCGGCGCTCGGTTCGAGGACGTCGGTCACGCTTCCTGCCCGGTTGTATCGCTATGCGATATTACTTCTTGGGATCAACGCTAGCAAAGAGCCCATACGGGCGTCAATCCGCCATCCCAGTTGACCAGGGATTGACCGGTCCCTAGAGTTGCCGAAACTTGGTATCGCAATAAGAAACGCGCGCGAGGAAATCCCAGGCATGTCCAACTACGCGATGGCCGTCGATATCGGCGGGACGTTCACCGATGTCGTGCTGCGCGGCAGCGACGGGCGCACCTTCGTCGACAAGACGCTCACCACGCCGAAGAGCCTGGACGAGGGTTTCTTCGCCGCCGTCGACGCGGTGCTCAAGACCGCCGGCGTCGCGCCCGCCGCCGTCACCGACGTGGTGGTGCACGCGACCACCGTCGTGACGAATGCCGTGATCGAGCGCAAGGGTCCGCTCACCGCGCTGCTGGTCACCGAGGGCTTCCGCGACATCCTGACCATTCGCGACGAGCATCGCTACGAGATGTTCGATCCGCAGATCGAGTTTCCCGAGCCGCTGATCGCGCGCGAGATGACGTTCGGCGTTGCCGAGCGCGTGCTGGCGACGGGCGAGGTGATCAAGCCCATCGATGCCGCGCAGATCGAAACGATCGTCGACGACCTCAAGCGCAAGGGCGTCGTCTCGATCGCGGTCTCGCTGCTCAACGCCTACCTCAACCCGGCGAACGAGCGCGCCATCCGTGACATCATCCTCAAGCGCGCGCCCGACATGTATGTGTCGCTCTCTTCCGACGTCGCGCCGCAGATCCGCGAATACCCGCGCACCTCGACGGCGGCCATGAATGCCTACACGGCGCCGATCACCGGGCCCTATCTCGACGCGCTGCGCCGCGGGCTGGAGAGCCGCGGTTTCGTGCACGATCCGCTGATCATGCTAAGCAACGGCGGCGTGATCGGCATCGACGTCGCCAAGCGCTTTCCGGTGCGCATGGTGGAATCCGGTCCGGCCGCCGGTGCGCTCGCCGCGTCGTATTTCGCCGAGGTGCTCGGGCTCGACCGGCTGCTCTCGTTCGACATGGGCGGCACGACGGCGAAAGCCTGCATCATCGAGGACCGCAGCCCGCTGGTGGTCGGCAACTTCGAGGTCGACCGCATCTATCGCTTCAAGTC
>DATEKY010000555.1:0-3449 GCA_035277225.1 Xanthobacteraceae bacterium | reverse complement strand
CCGGATAATCTTCCAGGTGCTTGCCGACCGCACCGTAGGCCGCAATCGCCTGCGGGCTCGCGCCGAGCGGCGTCTCGTTGGACGAGAGCTTGAATACTTTCGCGACGCCCGGCGCGCTGCTCTTGCCCGGCACATAGGCCTGGATATTGAGCACGCCGGGACGCGGCTGCGGACGGTCGTCGTCACTCATTGACTGCTCCGAGGGGAATTGTTCGTTTGCGCATGCTCTTATCCGAAAACCGGTACCCACTTTTCGGGAGCATGCGCTAGCGCCCGGCCGAAACCGGGCCTTCGGCGGTGACGGTATAACGGGTCGCGTGGCCGCCGACGAGTGCCTTGGAGCGCACCGAAGCGCCGGCTTTCACCAGCGCTGCCGCAAGCGAATCGATCTGTCCCTTCGGCACCGACACCAGCAGCGCCGCGCCATCGAAGCCGCGGTCCGGCACCGCGACGACCTCGGCCGGCGGATCGAGCGCGCGCGACACGGCGGGGCCCCAGCCGGCGACGCGTACGCTCCAGGTCTCGACGTCGGTCACCAGCGCGTCCGGGTTCGGCCGCGCGATGCCGAACACGGGCAGGCCGGCCGGATGGTCGGCGCGCTCCACGAACGGAAAGCGTGCGATGATCTTCGGCGTGTCGTCGCCCTCCAGCGCCGTCCACCATGCGCTCGTCGGGCTCACGGCCGGCACGAACCCGATATCGCCGCGCGATGCCGCGATCGCCGCGACGACGCCGCTCGCGCCGAGATGGCCGATGAACGGCACCGTAAAACCGAAATGGAAGCGCGCGCTGTCGCGCATCGCGGCTTCGCCCGCCGAGAGGTCCGCGTGGAGCGAGAACGGCGCCTGCACGTAGGTGAACGTCGCGATGATGACGCGCCAGATGCTTTCTGCGGTATCGAGCGGCAGGATGCCTTCGTGGCGCTCGACCAGGCGCTTCATCATGTCGGCCTCGCGCGCCGGGCGGAACGCGGAGCCGGATTCGGCGGTTTTTTTGGTCGCGATCAGCGTGTCGATGATGTCGCCGCGCTCCATCAGCAACCGGTGCATCGCCTCGTCGATGCGGTCGATCTCGCGGCGCAGGTCGGCAAGGGTGGGAGCTGGCTTTTCCATCGTGGAGCGGTTCTAGAGCACGGGCATGGGCCGGCGCCAGCCCGGACTTGACGGGCCGTCTGGGTGCCATTATGTCGGGGTTTCGTCGTGGTCAATTTGAGCCGGCCGGCTTGCAGCCACGTTAAACAACTCGCTAAAAGGCCGGGGTGTTCGAAACCCGGCGCTGGCACATCGGCTCGCCGGGTTTTTTGTTTGGCGAGCGCTCGAAACGCCGGCGGCAGCGTGAGATGAACCGATGCCGATCAAGATTCCGAACGAGCTTCCTGCCCGCGCGACTCTCGAAGCCGAAGGCGTCATGCTGATGCGCGAAGCCGACGCGGTGCGTCAGGACATTCGCCCCATGCGCATCGGCCTGCTCAACCTGATGCCGAACAAGATCAGGACCGAGACCCAGTTTGCGCGGTTGCTCGGCTCGACGCCGCTGCAGGTCGAACTGACGCTGGTCAAGATGACCAAGCATGTCGCCCGCAACACGCCGAGCGACCACATCATCACCTTCTATCGCGACTTCGACGACATCCGAACGGAGAAGTTCGACGGCTTCATCGTGACCGGCGCACCGGTCGAGACCATGCCGTTCGAGGAGGTGACGTACTGGGACGAGCTGTGCGAGGTGTTCGACTGGACGCTCACCAACGTGCATTCCAGCTTCAACGTGTGCTGGGGCGCGCAGGCGTCCGTGCACCACTTCTACGGCATGCCGAAATACCCGCTGTCCGAGAAGGCGTTCGGCGTCTACCGCCATCGCAACCTCGCGCCGGCCTCTCCCTACCTGCGCGGCTTTTCCGACGACTTCTCGGTTCCGGTCTCGCGCTGGACCGAGGTGCATCGCGACGACATCCCGCCGGCGAGCGGGCTCCAGGTCCTGATGGAGTCGGACGAGACCGGGCTTTGCCTGCTGCACGATCCGGCGCATCGTGCGCTGCATATGTTCAATCACATCGAGTACGACTCGAGCTCGCTCGCCGACGAGTATTTCCGCGACGTCGCGGCCGGAAAGACAATCGCGCTGCCGGGACATTACTTTCCGAAGGACGATCCCGCACGCCAGCCGGAAAACCGCTGGCGCAGCCACGCGCACCTGCTGTTCGGCAACTGGATCAACGAGCTTTACCAGACGACGCCGTTCGAGACGGCAAAGATCGGGGCGACGCCGGCCCTGATCGGCAAGGACGCCGCATAGCGCGCCGGGCGGCGACGGCGACATGGTGGAGGGCACGCTCCGCCGCCCGCTTGCCGCCGCGACCGGCGAAAGCGACCTAACGTTGGCCTGAACCAAGTTCCCGGCGGCGCGTTCTATGCCTGATGCGCGCTCCCAATTCCGCGATCCCTGCCGCCGATAGCCCGGTCGTCGAGACCGATATTCCGGCCCGGCTCGACCGGCTGCCGTGGGGCCGCTTCCACACGCTGGTCGTGGTTGCGCTCGGCATCACCTGGATCCTCGACGGGCTCGAGGTGACGCTCGCCGGCACGGTCGCGGGCGCGCTGAAGCAGAGCCCTGTGCTGCAGTTCAGCAATGCCGATGTCGGGCTTGCCGGCAGCGCCTATCTCGCCGGTGCGGTGCTCGGCGCGCTGTTCTTCGGCTGGCTCACCGACCGGCTCGGGCGCAAGAAGCTGTTCTTCATCACGCTGACCGTCTACCTCGCGGCCACCGCCGCAACCGCGTTCTCGTGGAATCTCTGGAGCTTTCTGCTGTTTCGCTTCATCACCGGCGCGGGCATCGGCGGCGAATACGCGGCGATCAACTCGACCATCCAGGAGCTGATCCCGGCGCGGGTACGCGGCTGGACCGATCTGGTGATCAACGGCTCGTTCTGGATCGGCGCGGCGCTCGGCGCGTTCGCCGCGATCGTGCTGCTCGATCCGGCGGTGATCGATCCCGAGCACGGCTGGCGCGCGGCGTTCCTGAGCGGCGCGGTGCTGGCCGGCATCGTGTTCTTCATGCGGCTGTGGCTGCCGGAAAGCCCGCGCTGGCTGATGACGCACGGGCGCGCCGAGGAGGCCGAAAAGGTCGTTGCCGGGATCGAGCAGCGGCTGCGCGACGAGGGCCAGGCAATCCCCGACGTGCCGCTCACAAAAGTGCGGCTGCGCACCCGCACGCACACGCCGCTGACCGACGTGATGCACACGCTGATCCACCGCCATCGCGACCGCACCCTGGTCGCGCTCGCGCTGATGGCCGCGCAGGCGTTCTTCTACAACGCGATCTTCTTCACCTACGCGCTGGTGCTCACCACGTTCTACGGCATCCCGAGCCAGCATGTCGGCTGGTACATCCTGCCGTTCGCGGCCGGTAACGTGCTCGGACCGCTGCTGCTCGGGCGGCTGTTCGACACC
>DATEKY010000554.1:0-8153 GCA_035277225.1 Xanthobacteraceae bacterium | reverse complement strand
CTTCACGATCGCCTTCGACACCTGTCCGTCGGCGCCTTCGAGCGCCGTCACCTGACCGAGCACGAGGTCGATCTTTCCCTCGCCGACGAGCTTCATCATCTTGTTGACGCTGTCGGGCGCGGCGCGGAATTCGGCGCGGCGGTGCAGCAGCGTGAGATGGCTCGCGAGCGGCGCAAGGTTGAGCGTCCAGTCGAGCGCCGAGTCGCCGCCGCCCGCGATCAGCAGGCGCTTGCCGCGGAATGCCTCCATCTGGCGCACCGCGTAGTAGACCGACTTCGACTCGTAAGCCTCGATGCCGGGGATCGGCGGGCGCTTCGGCTGGAACGAGCCGCCGCCGGCCGCCACCACGATGACCTTCGCCTCGAACACCTGTCCGGCATTCGTCGTGACGCGGAACAAGGGGTCGCCGACCTTCTCGATATTCTCGACCATCTCGTTGAGATGGAACGTGGGGCCGAACGGCTTGATCTGCGCCATCAGCGCCTCGGTCAGGCCGTGGCCGGAAATCTCAGGGATGCCGGGAATGTCGTAGATCGGCTTCTCGGGATAGAGCTCGGCGCACTGGCCGCCCACCTTGTCGAGGATGTCGATGAGATGCGCCTTCATGTCGAGCAGGCCGAGCTCGAACACGGCGAACAGCCCGACCGGGCCCGCGCCGATGATCAGCGCGTCGGTCTTGATCACTTCAGTCTTGGTCAGCACAGCGGAAATACCCTTCGGATATCTTTCGGAACACGGTCATTGTTTGTATGGGCGACTGTCTAGCGGGCGAATTGTGGCGGGGGAAGCGAAAATGCAAGCCAATGCGATGCCCGAATTGCAACTTGTCTAACGCGATGTAACAGACTGAAATAATTGGAGTCTTCGCTTTGAACGATCAGTCCCCGGGCAAGCCCGCCCGCGTCCTTCCCAGGCTCGAGCAGTTTCCCGGCCGCGCCGGCGACATCATCCGGTTCGGCGACCTCGATCCGCAGGGGCACGTCAACAACACGGTGTTCGCGACCTTTTTCGAGACCGGCCGCGTGACGGTGCTGCGCGCGCCGAACGATCTGCTCAATCCGCCCGGCGCGACCTCCGTGCTGGCACAGCTCGACATCACGTTCCTGCGCGAGATGCACTGGCCGGGCACGGTCGAGATCGGCACCGCCACCACCAGGATCGGGCGCTCGTCCTACACGTTCCTGCAGGCGATCTTCCATGAAGGCGAATGCGCCGCCACTGCGCACGCCACGATGGTGATGATCGATCGCGCGACGCGCAAGGCGCGCCCGCTGCCGGATGAAGTGATCGCGCGGCTGGAGAAGCTGCGGTTGCGCGATTAAGCCTGCCGCTCCGGGATGCGCACGACGAGCCCGTCGAGCTCGTCGGTCACCTTGATCTGGCAGGAGAGGCGCGAGTTCGGCCGAACGTCGTATCCGAAATCGAGCATGTCCTCTTCCATCGGCGAGGGTCCGCCGGTCTTCTCGCGCCATTCCTCTTCCACGTAGACGTGGCAGGTGGCGCAGGCGCAGGCGCCCCCGCACTCGGCCTCGATGCCGGGAACCGCGTTCTTGATCGCGGATTCCATCACGGTCGAGCCTGTTTCGGCGTCGACGACGTGCTCGGTGCCGCTCGATTCAATGTAGGTGATTTTCGCCATAACAACCGGATCGACAGGGGAAAAATGCCGCGCCGCGATGGCGGACGCGGCTTCCTATAACGGCTCGGCGCGGCCGGAGCAAACCCGGAAAAAGCGTTTCGCGAAAACGTCAGTTCGCCTTGAGCAGGTCCGCGATCACGGCGCGGGCTTCATCGGTCGCCGCGGCCAGGCGCTCGAGCGCCGCGCCGATCTGCGTGCCGCCGGCAAGTTCGACCGCCTCGGCTGCGCGCGCGACGCGCCAGGCCCCGATGCCGCGGGCGGAGCCCTTCATGGTGTGGGCGATCATGGCGACGCCGTCCGGACCCGCATGGCGCAGGCGCGCGATCAGCAGGGCCGACTGGCGATCGAACAGCTGCAGCACCTCGCGTTCGAGGCTGCGGTCGCCGAGCGTGGTGCGGGCGAGGTGGACAAGGTCGATCGGCCGGTCGTCCGGCGCGAGCGAGGGTACGTCCTTGGGGTCGATGGTGCGCAAGGCTTCCACCTGCATGGTGCCGTCCCCTGGTCTGGCCGGCTCTGTCCAGCCGTTGTTTCAGCGAAACTGGCATGGGGCCGACAACGCCGGGTAAACGCGGCAGGCGTTTGCCGGGCTCGTGGGCAGGGGAGCATCGGGGTAGTTAACGCGAACCAAAAGTCTGGCGCAGTCGGCAGCCGGCGTTAACGCTCGCGGGCGTGCCCAAGCCCTCGGATTTGAACGCAAAAGCGCGGCAAAAAGGCATCACCCGGGCGCCCTGTTAACGATGATTAAAGGAGGGTTACCAATCCGTGTTTCATTCGCTCCCTGAGGGCATTAGGATGGTTGGAGGCGGCCCCTGACCCAAGGGCCGTCGAAGCGGGGAGGGGTTTGCTGCTCGCACACAACCTGAGTGTGGCCCGAGGGTTGGACCCGTCCGGGCAGCGGTCCCTTGTAATGCGTTAGGACGCGGACGGACATGGCGAATAATCCGAAGCGAATTCAGGATCCGACCGAAGCGGCAATGTCGGCGATCCAGGAAGCCCTCAACCTGCGCGAGGAGCCTCCGGCACCCCCGCCACCGCCCCGGCCCGCCGCATCCGAGCCTTCGCCCGCCGCCGCGCCCGTCCCCGATCCATTCGCCCACATGACCGCCGGCGTCGAAGCCGAGCGGCCCGCGCGGCGCCGTCCGACCCGCTCCACGCCCGCAATCGACGAAGACCTGTTCCTGCAGGACACCCGCGAGCCCGGCGCGGCGCGCGAGCCGTTCGGCCGCGGCCCGACGCCCGCCGACCTCGACGAGGTCAAGCCGGCGCAGCGCGCCGCCAATGACGACCGCCAGTCGGTCGGCCAGGTGCTCCAGTCGCTGCAGCGCCGCCCCTCGCGCGCGCCCTACATGGCGGCGTTCTTCCTCTCGATCGCCTGGGTCGCGCTCGGCCTGTTCATCGGCCTGTCGTATTTCGGCGGCGATCTGCGCGGGCTGGCGACGCAAGGTGCGCATCCAACGCTGTTCGTGCTCGCCGCCGGCATCGTGCTGCCGGTGCTGGTGTTCTACGTGCTCGCGCACATGGTCCGCCGCGCGCAGGAGTTGCGCCTGATCGCGCGCTCGATGACCGAAGCCGCGATGCGGCTCGCCGAGCCGGAGACGATCGCGCGCGAGTCGATCGTGTCGGTCGGCCAGGCGATCCGGCGCGAAGTCGCCGCGATGGGCGACGGCGTGGAGCGGGCGCTGGCGCGCGCCGCCGAGCTGGAAGCGCTGGTGCACAACGAGGTCGCCGCGCTGGAGCGCGCCTACAACGACAACGAGCTGCGCATCCGCGGGCTGATCGAAGACCTCGCCAACCAGCGCGACAGCCTGGTCGGGCAGGCCGAAACGGTGCGCAACGCCATCACCGGCGTGCATCTCGGCCTGACGCAGGACATCGCGTCGGTCAGCGAAATGGTCGCGGCGAGCGTCAACGACGCCGCGCAGCGCGTGACCCGCACGCTCGCCGAGAAGGGCGAACACATCACGCTCGCGCTCGGGCGCGCCGGCGACAACATGATCGAGGCGATCGGCGAGCGCGGCGGCGACCTGCTCGAGCAGATGACGCGCACCAGCGACGACGTGGCGCGCACGCTGGAAACCGCGAGCGACAAGATGACGTCGAACATCGACGTCAAGTCCGATCATCTTTCGGCGCAGATCGCCGACCTCACCGTCAAGCTCGCGCAGATGCTCTCCTCGCGGCTCGACCACGTGACCGACAACGTCTCGCAGCGCACGCTCGCGATCGCCGAGACGCTGATGCGCCGCACCGACGAGATCTCGAACAGCCTGACGCGCACCACGGAAAACATCACCGATCAGATGACCGGCCGCGCGCAGGAGCTGACCCAGACGATGGTCGACGTCGGAAATCGTCTGGCCGAGACGATCGCGACGCGCGCCGACGACGTGAACAGCACCCTGAAGGCGACCGGCGAGTCGCTGGTGCTCGACCTGACGCTGCGCGGCGGCGACGTGGTCGGCAAGCTCGAGGAGACCGGCGCGCGCATCACCGAGACCATCGTGACGCGCGGCGGCAAGGTGAGCGACACGTTCCGCGAGGCGGCCGAGACGCTGGAAGCGACCATCAACGCCAAGGGCGACAGCGTGCGCGAGATGCTCGCCTCGCGCCTGCAGACCTTCGAGCAGATGTTCACGCACGGCGGCACCGAGCTCGCCGAGAAGATCTCGCGCGACAGCCAGTCGCTCGGCAACCTGATCACCCAGCATCTCGCCGAGTTCGACCGCACGGTGAAGGTCTACGGCGGCGAGCTGGTCGAGCGGCTGAGCCAGCGCACCGAGGAAGTCACCGACTCGATGCGCTCGCATGTCGACAATTTCGAGGGCCGCGTGGGGCAACGCACCACCGAGGCCGCGACCGTAATGGACGAGCGCATCAGCCGGCTTGGCGAGGCGCTCGACGGGCGCATCGGCGCGCTCAATCAGGCGCTCGGCGCGCGCATGATGGAGATCGCGAAGTCGCTCGCCGACGGCGGCAAGGAAGTCGTCGGGGCGCTGGAAAGGCGCATCGACGAGGCCAGCGGGGCGATCGACGGCCGCGGCGCCAAGCTCGCCGAAACGCTGCAGTCGCGTGCCGACGAGATCGACCAGGCGCTCCATGCGCGTACCGAGGAGATCAACACGACGCTGCAGGCGCGCGTCGACACGATCAACAGGACGTTCCTGGAGCGCACCGAGTCGATCGACAAGACGCTGCACGCGCGTGCCGAAGACATCAACACGACATTGATGGGACGTGTCGAGACGATCGACAGGACGTTCCTCGAGCGCACCGAGTCGATCGACAAGACGCTCCACGCGCGCACCGAAGAGATCAACACGACGCTGCAGGCGCGCACCGAGGGCATCAACCGGGCGCTGCAGCAGCGCGCCGAGGTCATCGACAGCACGCTGCAGCAGCGCGCCGAGACGATCGAGAAGGCGTTCCATGCGCGCACCGACGAGATCGACCGGGCGCTGGGCGCGCGGACGGATCAGATCGACAGGACGCTCGGCGGGCGCGCGCTCGACATCGCGGCCACGCTCGATGGCCGGATCGGCCGCTTCGAGGAGCTCCTGATCGGACGCGTCGAGGCCGTCTCCTCGCAGATCGAGGTGCGCGGCCAGTCGGTGTCCAATGCGATCGTCTCGCGCATGGAGCAGCTCAGCCAGGCGATCCGCACCAACTCCGGGGACGCCGAGCGCTCGCTGTCGCAGCTTGCGGCGTCCACCGTCGAGGCGATCCGTGCGACCGCGCACGAGACCGAACGCACCATCATCGGCGCGTCGGCGACCGCGACAGGCTCGCTCAAGCAGGACGTGGCCGACGTCGAGCGGCTGCTGACGCAGACCTCGGCGTCGCTCAGCTCGACGATGCGGCAGGACTCCGAGGACGTGGAGCGCGCGCTCTCCGCCGTGTCGTCGCGCGTCAGCTCGGTCCTGAAGCAGGACTCCGGCGGCGTCGAGCAGGCGCTCAACGCGCTCGCGCTCAGCGTCAGCGCCGGCCTGAAGCAGAACGCCGACGAGGCCGAGCGCACGCTCACCGGCGCGTCAACGCGTATCACCGGCACGCTGAAACAGGAGGCCGAGGAGTCCGAACGGACTCTGCTCTCCGCCCTGACCCGCGTCAGCAGCTCGCTCAAGCAGGATACCTCCGACGCCGAACGGGCGATGGTGGCGGCGTCGCAGAACGTCACGACCAGGATGCGCATCGATACCGAGGAGCTGCAGCACGCGGTCGGCACGATGTCGTCCGAGATCAGCACGGGCCTGAAGCAGAACTTCGCCGACGTAGAACGCACGCTGATGACCGCCTCCGCCGAGGTGAGCGGGCGGATGAAGCAGGACGCCGAGCAGGCAGAGCGCGTGCTGACGGGAGCCTTGACCGGCACCAGCACCGCAATCAAGCAGGACGCCGAAGAGGTCGAGCGCAGGCTCACGGGCGTGCTGACCGCCGTCAGCGGCGGGTTGAAGCAGGATGCGGCCGAGATCGAGCGTACCCTCACGGGTGCATCTTCCAGCGCCCGCGATGCCATGAAGCAGGATGCCGCCGAGATCGAGCGTGCCCTTGCGGGTGCATCCTCCACCGCGCGCGACGCCATGAAGCTGGATGCCGCCGAGGTGGAGCGTGCGCTGAGCAGCGCGTCGACCGCCGCCAGCCATGCGCTGAAGCACGACGTGGCGGACGTCGAACGCATCCTCACCTCCGCGGCCTCGGGGCTGAGCGCGCTGATGAAACAGGATGCGACCGACGTGCATGCCTCGCTCGGCGGGCTGGCATCGTCGATCTCGGAAGCGATGCGTTCGAGCTCGCAGGACATCGAGCATTCGCTCGGCAGCCTGTCGACCGCGACCTTGCAGGCGATCCGCGCGAGTGCGCAGGACGCCGAACGGACGCTGAACGCGACCTCGGCCGACATCACCACGGCGATCAAGCAGAACGCGAGCGAGATCGAGCGCTCGCTCGGCAATCTCGCGACCGCGACGGCGGACGCGCTGAAGGCGAGCGCGGACGAGGCGACGCGCAAGATCACGGCGACCTCCAGCGACGCCACCGGCGCGATCAAGCGCGGGGCGGGTGAGGCGGAACGCTCGATCGGCACCGTCGCGGCCGGTGTCGCGACCGCGCTGAAGCAGAATGCCGGGGAGGTCGAGCGTGCGCTGCTCGGCGTCAGCGCCGAGGTCGCGCGCGGCTTCACCGCCAAGGCCGAGGAACTGACCGCCAACATCAACCAGCGCGGTAACGACCTGAAGCGCGTGCTGGACGAGAAGACCGGCGTGTTCCTCTCGACCTTCGGCGCGCAGGGCCAGAAATTCTCGTCCGAGATCGAACGCATCACGCAAGGCGCGGTGCAGTCGATCGACCAGAAGGGCATGACCTTCGCGAAGACGATGCAGCAAAGCGGCGACCAGATCGCCACTGCGATCAACGATGCGGGCGCCTCGGCTTCCTCGTCGATCACGCGCACCCTGGCCGATCTCGACACGACATCGCGGGCCGCGATCGAGCGCTCGCAGAAGGCCGCGCAGGTCGCCGTGACCGAGATGATGGAAACGCACGGCATGCTGCGCAACGACACCTCGGCGCTGTTCGAACGGCTGCGCGAGGCGAACGTGTTGCTGCAGGAAGTGCTCGGCGGCGCGACCGAGAACCTCGCCAAGATCGAGACCACGCTGTCGGGTCGCGTCGCGTCCTTCGTCACGGCGATGAACGACGTCGGCCAGCGCAGCGGTGCGGTCAGCGAACGCTTCGAGACGCAGATGCGCGCGTTCCTCCAGGGCACCGGCGAGGTGCTGCAGGGGATCACGCAGGCGGCGGAGCGGTTCGATACCCAGGCCAAGGCGCTGTCCAGCGCGGCGTCGAGCATCGACAGCAGCAACAAGCGCACCGTCGAGGTGATGGACGACCGGCGCGAGGCGCTCGATTCGGTCGTCAACCAGATGGACAGCAAGGTCGGCGATCTCGACTCGCGGCTGAAGCGCTTCTCGGCGCTGATGCAGGAGACCTTCGAGGCGGCCGAAGGGCGCGCGCGCGACATCGCGCGGGTGCTCGCCGAATCCTCGACCGAAGGCACCAAGGCGATCGCCAACCAGTATGAACTGGTGCGTGCGACCAGCGACGAGGAGCGCAAGCGCACCTCGGAAGCGCTCAACGCGATCTACGAGCAGGCGACCGGCGAAACCTCCACGATGTTCCGTCAGGTGAGCGAGCGCTTCATCGAGATCGTGCGCCAGATGCGCGAGATGAGCGCCGCGATGACGCGCGAGATGGAGACGACGCGCACCGAGCTGCGCAAGGGCATCCTGGAGCTGCCGCAGGAGACCGCGGAAAGCGCCGCGCAGATGCGCCGCGTGATCGTCGAGCAGATCGATGCGCTCGCCGAGCTCAACCGCATCGTCGCGCGTCACAACCGCGACACGGTCGAGCCGGCCCGCCGCGCCGAGCCGGTCGCGGCGGGCGCCGGCGAGATGCGCACGCGGCGTGACTCGAACGGCGGACGCGAGTCGTTCGGCGGTGGCCGCGCGAGCCCGCCGCC
>DATEKY010000553.1:0-2751 GCA_035277225.1 Xanthobacteraceae bacterium | reverse complement strand
TGCGCGTGCCGGCCGAAAACCTGATCGGCGAAGAGGGCATGGGCTTCCGCTACATCCTCTCCGGCATGAATGCCGAGCGCATCCTGATCGGCGCCGAGTGCATCGGCGACGCCAAATGGTTCATCGAGAAGGCGAGCAACTACGCCAAGGAGCGCAAGGTCTTCGGCCGCGCCATCGGGCAGAACCAGGGCATCCAGTTCCCGATCGCGCGCGCCTACGCGCAGATGCGCGCCGCCGAGCTGATGGTGCACGAGGCGGCCTCGCTCTACGAGCAGGGCCGCGACTGCGGCGCCGAGGCCAACATGGCGAAGATGCTCGCGGCCGACGCCTCGTGGGCGGCCGCCGACATGTGCGTGCAGACCCACGGCGGCTTCGGCTTCGCCGAGGAGTTCGACATCGAGCGCAAGTTCCGCGAGACGCGGCTTTATTCGGTGGCGCCGATCTCGACCAACCTGATCCTCTCATACCTCTCCGAGCACGTGCTGGACTTGCCGAGGTCGTATTGATGGCGCGCCGGCGTCGCGACGGGCTCCACCTCTCCCCGCTTGCGGGGAGAGGTCGCCGCGCGACGCGCGGCGGGTGAGGGGGACTCGCCATGCGCGGTGCGAACGCAATAAAGACGGCGCGGGCGCGGCGTCTGCGCTTGAACTCGACAAACGCCGAATTGCGCCTCTGGAATAAACTTCGCTCACGCGCCATCGACGGCTGCAAGTTCGTACGTCAGGAACCGATTGGACCCTATGTCGTCGATTTCGTGTGCCGGGAGCACCGCCTCATCATCGAGGTGGACGGCGGCCAACATGCAGACAGCGCGCGTGACCGCGTTCGCGATCAATGGCTCCGCGATCACAATTATCGTGTCCTGCGCTTTTGGAACAACG
Source organism: Xanthobacteraceae bacterium (assembly GCA_035277225.1). Taxonomy (GTDB): domain Bacteria; phylum Pseudomonadota; class Alphaproteobacteria; order Rhizobiales; family Xanthobacteraceae; genus PALSA-894. The sequence goes on along the minus strand of DATEKY010000553.1, from coordinate 1,870 downwards.
ATGTCCTCGGCAACACAGATGGTGTGCTCGAGGTGATCGCAACCGCTCTCCAGACGGAGAGTCCCCCTCACCCGCCCGCCGTTGGCGGGCGACCTCTCCCCGCAAGCGGGGAGAGGTAGACTCGCGGCACGTTCATGTCCCTCCCACTCGAAGGCCTGCTCGTCGTCTCGCTCGAACAGGCGGTGGCGGCGCCGACCTGCTCGTGCCGGCTCGCCGACGCCGGCGCGCGCGTGATCAAGGTCGAGCGGCCCGAGGGCGATTTCGCGCGCGGCTACGACAAGCTGGCGCACGGCGAGAGCGCCTATTTCGTCTGGCTCAACCGCGGCAAAGAGTCGGTCGTCCTCGACCTCACCAGGCCCGGCGACAAGGCGCTGCTCGAGCGCATGCTCGCGAAGGCCGACGTGTTCATCCAGAACCTCAAGCCCGGCGCGATCGGAAAGCTCGGCTTCGCGATCGAGCGGCTGCGGCGCGACTACCCGAAACTGATCTGCGTCTCGATCTCGGGCTTCGGCGAAAGCGGCCCTTATGCGACGCGCAAGTCCTACGATCTGCTGGTGCAGGCCGAGAGCGGGCTTGCCTCGGTCACCGGCGGTCCCGAGGCCCCCGCGCGCGTCGGCGTGTCGGTGACGGACGTCGCCTCCGGCATGAATGCGTACGAGGCCGTGCTGGAAGCGATCATCGCGCGCGGCCGCAGCGGGCAAGGCGCGAGCATCGCGGTGTCGCTGTTCGACGCGATGGCCGACTGGATGACGGTGCCGCTCTTGCATCACGAGGGCGGCAGCTCGCCGAAGCGGCTCGGCCTCTCGCATCCCTCGATCGCGCCCTACGGCGTGTTCAAGTCGAAGGACGGCGCAGACGTTCTGATCTCGATCCAGAACGACCGCGAGTGGCGCATCCTCGCGAAAGACGTGATGGGCGATGCCGCGCTCGCGGCCGATCCGGGTTTCGCGACCGCGATGGAGCGGGTGAAGCGGCGGAGCGAAACCGACGGCAAGGTCGCGGCGGCGTTCGCCACCATGGACGTCGAGACGCTGTCGAGCAAGCTCGCCGCCGCCGACATCGCGTTCGGGCGCGTCAACGACGTCGGCGGCTTGATCGCCCATCCGCATCTGCGCCGCATCAGCGTGGAGACGCCGAGCGGGCCGGTGTCGTACCCGGCCCCGGCGCCGATCCGCGACCAGCCGCGCAGCTATGGGCGGATTCCGGCGCTGGGCGAGCATACCGACAAGGTGCGCAAGGAGTTTTCGTAACCCCTCATCCTGAGGAGCGATCCGAAGGATCGCGTCTCGAAGGATGGCACGCGCACCGCTGTCGCTCCGGGGCCGTGCTTCGAGACGGCGCTTCGCGCCTCCTCAGCATGAGGATTGGAAATTACTCCACCACCTCGACCGCCACCTTGCTCCCACGCAGCGCCGCGGTCGATCCGATCGCGAACACGAACGGGATCGCCAGCACGCAGATCGCGGTCAGCAGCATGAAGTCGTTGGCATAGGCCATGATCACCGCCTGCAGCGTGATCATCTGATCGGCGAGCGCGCGTCCCTGATCGGTCGCGAGATCGAGCCAGCGCGTCACGTCCGCGCTTTGCAGCGCGTCGTTGAACGGCGAGATATGCTCGGCGAGCTGGCTGCGGAACGTGGTGGTCATGTTGGTCAGGTTCGCGATCACCACCGAGATGCCGGCCGAGCTCGCGACGTTACGGACGAGGGTCAGCATCGCGGTGCCGTCGGTGCGGAAGCGCGGCGCGAGCGTCAGAAACGCGACCGTGCTGAGCGGAATGAACACCAGGCCCATGCCGAGGCCCTGCACCAGCCCGCAGATCACGATCGTGCGGCCCGACGTGTCGTTGGTGAAGCCGGTCATCTGATAC
>DATEKY010000552.1:0-8858 GCA_035277225.1 Xanthobacteraceae bacterium | reverse complement strand
CATCACATGACGCACTCGCGCTCGATTGCGGTACCGTCAGCGTCAAGACGCGATGGTCTCGCGATAGGCTGTCTTCCAGCCCCATGCGCCGGAGCCGTAGCCGCGCGTCAGTACGCGCTCCTTGTAGATCTGCGCGATGATGTCGCCGTCGCCCGCGAGCAGCGATTTGGTGGAACACATTTCCGCGCAGAGAGGCAGCTTTCCTTCGGCCAGCCGGTTGGCGCCGTATTTCGCGTACTCTTCCTTCGAGCCGTCCGCTTCGGGGCCTCCGGCGCAGAAGGTGCACTTGTCCATCTTGCCGCGTGAGCCGAAGTTGCCGACGCGCGGATACTGCGGCGCCCCAAACGGGCAGGCGTAGAAGCAATATCCGCAGCCGATGCAGAGATCCTTGGAATGGAGGACGACGCCGTCGGCGGTGGTGACAAAGCAGTTCACCGGACATACCGCCGCGCAGGGCGCGTCGGTGCAGTGCATGCAGGCCATCGAGATCGAGCGCTCGCCCGGCTTGCCGTCATTGATCGTAACGACACGCCGGCGGTTGATGCCCCACGGCACCTCGTGCTCGTTCTTGCAGGCGGTGACGCAGGCGTTGCACTCGATGCAACGGTCGGCGTCGCAGAGGAACTTCATGCGTGCCATGGTATCGTCTCCTTACGCCGCCGTGATCTGACACAGACTGACTTTGGGCTCCTGCATTCCAGTGGCAGGGTCGTAGCCGTAGGTCATGATGCTGTTGGCGCTTTCGCCGAGCACGATCGGATCGGTACCCTGCGGATAGCTCGACCGCAGATCTTCGCCGGCGAACCAGCCGCCAAAGTGGAAGGGCATCCAGCTTACGCCCTTGCCGACGCGCTCGGTGACCAGCGCCTTCATCTTCGCCTTGGCGCTGTTCTCGGCTCCCGTGACCCAGACCCAGCCGCCGTCCTTGATGCCGCGTTCCGCGGCGTCCGCCGGACTGATCTCGATGAACATGTTCTGCTGCAGCTCGGCGAGCCACTTGTTCGATCGCGTTTCCTCGCCGCCGCCTTCGTATTCAACGAGGCGTCCGGACGAAACGATCAACGGGAATGCCTTGGCTATGCCCCTGTCGACCGCGATCTTCTGCACTGTGAAGCCGATGTTCGGCAGCCGGAATTGCTTGGCGTCGGGCAGCGTCGGATACTTCGCAACAAGATCGACGCGTGGGGTATAGATCGGCTCTCGATGCACGGGAATCGGATCAGGCAAATTCCACGCGACGGCACGCGCCTTGGCGTTGCCGTAGGGCGAGCAGCCATGCTTCATCGCGACGCGCTGTATGCCGCCTGAAAGGTCTGTCGACCACGACACCGAGTCGATATTGCCAGGACTGCCTGCGACTTTCTCGATCGTCGCAAGCTCGGCGGGAGTGAGATCCTTGTCCCACCCCAGCTTCTTGAAAACGCCCATCGTGAATTCGGGATAGCCGTCCTTGATTTCCGATCCCGGCAGATAGGAGCCTTCGGCCAGAAGTGTCTGACCGTTGCGCTCCACGCCAAAACGAGCGCGGAATCCGTTGCCGCCATCCATGACGGCATCGTCGGCGTTATAGAGGATGGGCGAGCCAGGATGTCTGACCTCCGGCGTGCCCCAGCACGGCCAAGGCAGACCGTAGAAGTCCCCTCCGACCTCCGGATCGTCCTTGGGCGCGCGCAGCGTCACCAGATCGAATTTGTGCTGGTTTCTCATGTGCGCCTTCAAGCGCTCCGGTGACTGACCGGTATAGCCGGTGCTCCAGCTTCCCCGATTCATTTCCCGCAGGACGTCTTCGGGCACCGGACGGTCGCCTTCGACCTTGATGTTCTTGAACATCTGCTCGGCAAACCCGAGCTTCTTCGCCATCAGATAGAGGACTTGATAGTCGTCTTTGGACTCGAAGCTTGGCTTGACGATTGGCTCGCCCCACTGCAGCGAGCGGTTGGACGCGACGCGCGAGCCGGAAGTTTCGAACTGAGTGCATACCGGCAGCAGGTACATGTTCTCCTTGCGCCCGGCCGAGACCGCCAGCGACGCCCATGTGGTCGGATGCGGATCGGCGACGACCAGCAGATCCAGTTTCGGCAGCGCTTTCATTGATTCCGGAATACGCGTGATGCTGTTGCTCGCATGTCCCTGCACGAACATGGCACGCACGTTGTCCTTCTGATCGACTTGGCCTTTCGGTAGCAGAACAGCGTCGAACCAGCGCGTCAGCGGGATTCCGGGCGTTTGCATCATCTGCTTGGAATCGAAACGGGAGACGAGATAGTCATAGTCGACCTCCCAGACGCGTCCCCAATGTCTCCAGGCCCCTTCGCTGAGACCGTAGTAGAACGGCAGCGTCACGGTATCGACGCCAATGTCGGTCGCGCCCTGAACGTTGTCGTGGCCACGGATGATGTTGGCGCCGGTCCCCGGTTTCCCGACGTTGCCGGTGGACAGCAGCAGCATGCAGCTGGCGCGGACGTTTGCCGTGCCGACCGTGTGGTGAGTCTGGCCCATGGACCAGAGCAGCGTTGCCGGCTTCTCGGTGGCGAACAGCTTGGCGACGCGTTCGAGCTGCGCACCGGGAACGCCGCTGACGCGCTCGACCTCCTCGGGGTTCCACTTGTCGATTTCCTTGCGCGCTTCCTCGAAACCGTGGACGCGCTGCTTGATAAACTCCTTGTCCTCCCAGCCGTTCTTGAAGATGTGCCACATCATGCCCATCAGCACTGGAATGTCGGTGCCGGGCCGGATGCGGACGTACTCGTTTGCATGCGCGGCGGTGCGAGTCATCCGCGGATCGATGACGATGAAGTTCGCCTTGTTCAGCTCCTTGCCCTCAAGCATGTGCTGCAGCGAGACCGGGTGCGCTTCCGCTGGATTGCAGCCCATGAACATCATGGTCTTGGAATTGCGGATGTCATTGAAGCTGTTGGTCATCGCACCATAGCCCCAGGTGTTGGCCACGCCGGTGACGGTGGTCGAATGACAAATGCGCGCCTGATGGTCGTTGTTGTTGGTGCCCCAGAACGCCGCGATCTTGCGGAAGAGATAGGCGCCTTCGTTGGAAAATTTCGCAGAGCCCATCCAGTAGACCGATTCCGGCCCGGACTTCCGGCGGATCTCCAGCATCTTGTCGCCGATCTCGCTGATGGCTTGATCCCAGCTCACGCGCGTCCATTGGCCGTTGCTGAGCTTCATCGGATACTTGAGGCGCCGTTCGCTGTGGACCAGTTCGCGTACCGAAGCGCCTTTGGCGCAATGTGAGCCGCGATTGATCGGACTTTCCCAGCTCGGTTCCTGTCCGATCCATACGCCGTTGGAGACTTCGGCGGTCACCGTGCATCCGACCGCGCAATGCGTGCAGATGTTCTTGTGGAGGGTGACTGCGGCGCCCGACGCAGGCGGCGGACCGGCGTTCGCCTTGCGCACGCTGGCGAGGGGTATCGCGCCCAAGGCCGCAAGGCCGCCGGCGGCGAGGCCGGATCGGCGCAAGAAGGCGCGCCGATCGAGACGACTGTCCGAGTCGCCAGCGAGGGTGGCCAGCGAGCGGCGCTGTTTTTCGCGTTCGGATCTTTTAATCAGCACAATCGCCTCCTCAGCTCGGATAACGGTTGACGCGGTAATAGGTCTTCACGTGATCGCTTGCCTGGTAACGAGACTTGCGTTTTTCATCGTTGGTCTCGCTATCGGCTTTCGCTTCGACGATGAGCGGCGACGCCGCGGTTGCTGCACCGGCGCCAAGCGCACGAAGAAATTGCCGGCGCGCGATTGTCGTTTTGCCTGTTGCTTGTTTGCCTGTTGTCTGCATCACCGCATCTTTCTGTTCTTTTCGTCTCCACTCGCGCTCTCAGCACGAATCCCATCGGTGTTGACGGCCTCGACGGCCTGCTCGCGGTCAGAGTCCGGCCACAAGATGGAGCTCGCTACGTCCATCACGGCTTCAACAGTCAGCGCGCGCGCTGCCGGAGCCTTCGACAAACCCGATACGGAAAATTGGTGTGCGCGCTCGAAGATTTCAGCAGCTGCCAGAACCGCATCCTGATGTTTCGAGTCGTCCATCATCTCATTGCTCGCTTCGGACGCGTCGAACGATCTCGACTGCCGCGCGAGCTTTCCATTGGCGGATATGCAGAGCAAAGGAATTTTATTGTCGTTTAAATGCAACGTTTGTGCTGAATAAAAGCGTCAAGCGTTCGTGTTTATTTGCAATGTCTTCGTTCGCGAGATCGGTCGGGCGAATGCGGCCAATTCTGATGCTGGCCTACAACGATCCGCCATTTGTTCAATCGCGCGACGCGCGAGCACCGCACCCCTCGAGCACGTGTCGAGGCTCAGTCACAAGTATTCTGTTCGCACCAGCGTGGTTGATATCCCGGAGTTGACCCCTATGTTCGGCGCGTTCTTTGAACGGACAGGAGGCATGGATGCGAAGTTTTGTTTTGGCGTGTTTGGCGGCTACCGTGGTTGCCGTGGTAGCGGCCCTTGCGCTGGATTCCATTCAAGAGGTCGCCTCCGTGGCGTTCGCGACGGAATCTGCGCGGGTCTAACTGCACCGGTCGCAGATGGCGGCACGAGCGTGAACATGCCGCCGCTTTGCGGACGTTCTCAACGCTCTGTCGACTCGCTGAACCAGATCTCGCAATTTTCGCCGTAGCGTCGCATCGCGATGTGCGCGATGCGATCACGCGTAACCTTTCTCATGGATCCGAAGGGGGGGCCGTCAGGAGAAACATTAACGACGACCCTTCGGGGAGCGATAAGGAGCCACGGCTGGCCGAGCAGGTGTTCGTCTCGCAGACCTCCAAGGGCGTCGTTCAGTTCGACGATTTTCCACGGTGTGACTGCATCTTGAGCGCAACCGAGAGTTATCTGCCGGTTCGACCGGCCGATGGCCCGGGAGGCGCCGATCGAACTGATTGCCCTCTTGGTGGAAACATTGTCCGCCGTCGCACCGCCTCGCCGATTGCCTTCTGAAGGTTATTCTCCCGTCCTTTTCGAATAGGGGCGAACGCGGCTCAGATGATGTGCCCTAGCGTAAGCCTCAATGTCGATCAGACATGGCTTACGTAGTCTTAACCATTCGGAATCTTTTTCGACACAAGCTGGGCCTCAGCTTGACCCTCCGTGCGCTTTGGTCAACAATTCCTTCGCGGGCCGGGGAATAAATGATTTCGGGAAGTCACCAGACTGGGCTTTGGAGTCGGCTGCGCGCCGTGCTCCGTATGCCGTCTGGGCGCAACCGGGCCGGTGACGCAGACGAAGGCCAGCGTCAGAGCAGATTTCAAGTAGAGCCGCTCGAGCCTCGTATCCTCCTTTCAGGCGATCCGGTGGCGAGCGAGCTGGCTCGCCTCGTCGATGACGCCACGCATGCCATGTTCCTCGACGATCACGCCGCCGTGGTCGAGCAGCTGACGACGGACGTCGTCGCGGATGCTGGACACGCCGACCACGATTCGGGAGCCAGCGCAGTCTCGAGCTCGCACGCGGGGGATGAACGGGGAGTCGATTGGCCCTCCGAATGGACGCGCACTGACGCCGACCCGGAGTCCGTAGCGGGCACGGCAAACAGTCCGGCGCATGCCGACAGGGTCGACCTGCGGATAGCGCTCGCTGACCTCGTCGCTGCCTTCGCGACGGAAATCCAGACAAGCCTTGCTGGACAAACTGACTTCACCGCAGTTGTCGGAACCGCGGGCCCGCCGACAGCGACGGGACCGCCGGGCGCGATCGACTCTGGTACCAACTCCTTCGATGAACTGACCATCGGCGATGCATCCGTTGTCGCGCCCGGCGTGTTGAGCCTTGGCGCGGTGGAGACCACAAGCACTTCACTTGCAGCGGATATAATGACGACCACCGAGGCTGACTCGGTGATGCTTGCGCCGCTTCCGTCTGATCAGGTTGGATCGATCCCGGTCTCCGAGGCCGACATGGCTCGCGCCCCGCCCGTCGAGGCGGTTTCCGCGCGTGGTCCGCCGTCCGGCGATTACCTTCTTGCCGACGCCTCCTCGCCGTTCACCTCTACCCCTGCCGTCCTCTCCGCCACCGACCTTCAGAGTCTTGCCGACGTCGCTCTCGCGATCTGGTCCGACGCTCTCGCCGCCAACGGCCTCACCCTTCCCGCCAACACCCCGACCTTCCGTGTCTCCGACCTTGCCGATGGCATCCTCGGCTGGGCCGACGGTTCCGTCATCAGCATCGACGCTGATGCGGCCGGCCACGGCTGGTTCGTAGACCACACCCCCGGCGACAGTTCCGAGTTCGCCGTAACCCTTCCGAATTCTCGCAGTGCGGCCAGCGCCGACAGCGATGCGTTCGGGCGCATGGATCTGCTGACCGTCCTGATCCACGAGATCGGGCACGTGCTCGGTTACGGGCATGACTCGGGATTGGCCGTGATGGCCGAGAGCCTGGGGACCGGGCAGCGCGTGCAGCTCGAAGGCGTGTCCGCGAAAGCGGCGAGTGACCTCCCGGTCTCCGGTGCCCTGTTCGATGACGGTACGATCAATCTGGCGGGCGCCACGGCGGCCAACCCGACGGACGGCATAACGATAACGATCGAGGCCGACGGCAAGGCCACAGTTTCCGGGGCGTCGAACCCGGCCCTGAACGGCACCTCGACCGTTCCGGTGACCAGCATCACCGGCAATGTCCTTAACCGGTTCACGCTTATCGCGCCGGATGTTGAGAACACTTGGCATCTGACCGGCCTGAACGCCGGCGACCTCACGCCGGACGGCCTCGGTTCCATCCACTTCACGTCTGTCGACTACCTGAATGGCGGCAGCGAGAAGGACACGTTCGTCATCGACCAGCTCGGGGCGGTCACCGGCGGCATCGACGACGGGGCCGGGCCACTCGGGCTCCAGCTGTTCGACTTCTTTTATGTCAGCGGCGATTTCGACTTCACGACGGCTACCGGCGATCTCGTCCTGAATGACGGCCATATATATAATGACGTCGACTACCTGGTCCTGAGCGGCGCAGGGGTCGATGCTTTTGTCGGCAACGGTCCGCCGGCGGACCCGACCGCGGTGGGTCTCTCGTTGACCGCGCTCGACTTTACCTTCGTTCAATTTGTCGACGAATCGAACGTCACCTACACGGCCCTGAAGAGCTCCGGCGGCACTGCCAGCCTGGTGGGGCTGAAGGACGTGGTGCTCGACGCCTGGGACATCGGCGTGCAGCTGAACCAGGCCAGTGCCGGGTCGGCCGTGCTCGACTTCAACGCCGGCGGCAGCAATAGCGGTATCGCAGTGACGCCGTCGGTTGGCCCGGCCATCGACTTCGAGGGCGAGGACGGCAGCCTCCTGAACGTGGTCGGGAACGCGGCGATCGACCTTGCCGGCAACGTGGCCGCGAAGGGCGGCTTCGAGCTGTCCGTGGGCACGGTCAAAAGCGCCGACCTGCCCAGCGGCGACACCCAAGACGCCGATGCGATCACCCTGGCGTTTACCAATGTCGACCTGTTCGTAGGCGTGGGCGGCGGCTTCAGCGACCCGAGCAACACGCCGGGCGATCATCGCGACGACCAGGTGGCGAATGGACCGCTCGGGTTCCGGGCGACGGTGGCCGCGCTCACCGTGGTCAGCATCAGGGATCGCGGGGCAGACGAGACGGTCACCACCGACGACCGAACCTATCTCGGCGTCGCGGTCGATGATTTCAACGCCAGCCTCATTGGCGTCGTGGACGTCCTGACGTTCAACGCGTGGAATGTGGATGCGGCGCTGAACAAGGCCACGGCGGCCGACGGCACGGCGGTCACGCCTAAGCTCGACTGGAGCACGTTCGAAAGCAGCGGCCTCGATATCAGCGCGGCGCAGGCCGCCCTCAACGCGACCAGCCTGGGCGCCCTGAACGCCGACGTAGATGTGTCGGTGTCGGGCGCTGCGACGCTGAACGTGCTGGACGGGCTGGTTGTTCTGAAGGTCGCCGGCTTCGAGATGCAGCTTGGGCAGGTGAGCGGCACCGACGGCGTGACGACGCTGACCGATGCGCAGGCTCTGGCGGTGACGCTGAGCGATGTGACGCTGTGGGTCGGTCCTGGCGGTTCGCTGGATGACGGCGGGACGACGCTGAACGTGACCGATGCGTCGACGTTCAGCGACGACGAGGTTGCGCCGGGCGACCTCGGGTTCAGCGGTCACGTCGGGTCGCTGAAGCTTGCCTCGCTGAAGGACCTGGGAGCGCTGGCGACCGATCCTGCCGACGACGTGTCGTATCTTGCGCTGGACCTGAGCGGTCTGAACGCGAGCCTTGTGGGTCTGCAGGACGTGCTGGCGTTCAACGCCTGGGACGTCGGGGTGCTGTTGAACAAGCTGAGCGCGGGCACGACCGCTGCGGCGAGCAACCCGAAGAAGCTGGACTGGTCGGCCTTCACGGTGGACGCCGGGATCGTGCTGCCGGACTTCAACGATGCGCTGAACGCGGGCGTGGACCTGACGGTGTCGGGCGCTGCGACGCTGAACGTGCTCGATGGTCTGGTGGTTCTGAAGGTCGCCGGCTTCGAGATGCAGCTTGGGCAGGTGAGCGGCACCGACGGCGTGACGACGCTGACCGACGCGCAGGCGCTGGCGGTGACGCTGAGCGATGTGACGCTGTGGGTCGGTCCTGGCGGTTCGCTGGATGACGGCGGGACGGCGCTGGACGTGACCGATGCGACGACGTTCAGCGACGACGAGGTTGCGCCGGGCGACCTTGGGTTCAGCGGGCACGTCGGGTCGCTGAAGCTTGCCTCGCTGAAGGACCTGGGAGCGCTGGCGACCGATCCGGCCGACGACGTGTCGTATCTTGCGCTGGACCTGAGCGGTCTGAACGCGAGCCTTGTGGGCCTGCAGGACGTGCTGGCGTTCAACGCCTGGGACGTCGGG
>DATEKY010000551.1:0-5589 GCA_035277225.1 Xanthobacteraceae bacterium | reverse complement strand
CGACAACGTGCAGCTCAATACCGTGCTGTCGAACTCGTTCGGCTTCGGCGGCACCAACGCCTCCGTCGTGTTCAAGCGACTGGATGGGTGAATGCTCTTCATGGTGATCGAGCGTTTCCGCGACCGTGACGCGAAGGCGGTGTATCGCCGCCTGCGTGAGCAGGGCCGCATGATGCCCGAGGGTCTGACCTACGTCGGAAGCTGGATCGAGGCGAACTTCGACCGCTGCTTCCAGCTGATGGAGTGCGACGACGCGCGGTTGCTGCAGGACTGGCTGTTGAGCTGGGGCGACCTGATGCAGTGCGAGATCGTGCCGGTCGTCCCGTCCGATCAGACCCGTGAACTCGTAACGTCGCGTTTGTGAGAGGCCGATGACCGCGTTGATGCAGGGGAAGCGCGGGCTGATCATGGGGGTCGCCAACGACCACTCGATCGCCTGGGGGATTGCCAAGACGCTCGCGGCGCATGGCGCGACGCTCGCGTTCACCTATCAGGGCGAGGCGCTTGGCCGGCGCGTGAAGCCGCTCGCGGAATCGCTCGGCTCGACGCTCGTCCTGCCGTGCGACGTCGAGGACATCGCCTCGGTCGACGCGACGTTCGGCGAAATCGAGAAGCAGTGGGGCGGGATGGATTTCCTGGTCCACGCGATCGGCTTCTCGGACAAGAACGAACTGAAGGGCCGCTACGCCGACACCTCGCGCGAGAATTTCTCCCGCACGATGGTGATCTCCTGTTTCTCCTTTACGGAGGCAGCGAAGCGCGCCGCGAAGCTGATGAACAACGGCGGCACGATGATCACGCTGACCTTCAACGGCGGCGAACGCACGATGCCGAACTACAATGTCATGGGGCTGGCGAAGGCCGCGCTGGAGGCCTCGGTGCGCTATCTCGCGGTGGATTACGGGCGCAGCAACATCCGCGTCAACGCGATCTCGGCCGGCCCGATCCGCACGCTCGCCGGCGCCGGCATCGGCGACGCGCGCGCGATGTTCGCGTTCCAGCAGCGCCATTCGCCGCTCGGCCGCGGCGTCACCCTGGAGGATCTGGGTGGGTCGGCGCTCTATCTCTTGTCGGATCTGTCCGGCAGCGTCACCGGCGAGATCCACTTCGTCGACTGCGGCTACAACATCATCTCGATGCCGCATCCGGACGCGCTGAAGGCGGACGCGGCGGGCACGCAGGAATAAAAACGGCCGGGCTCATCGCCCGGCCGCCGTATCTTTCCGCCTGCGCAAACTTACGCCGCCTTGCGTCCCGCCAGATCGAACCTGTCCGCGTTCATCACCTTGGTCCAGGCCGCGACGAAGTCCTTCACGAACTTCTCCTTCGAATCGCCGCTGCCGTAGACCTCCGCGAAGGCGCGCAGCTGCGCGTGCGAGCCGAAGATCAGGTCGACGCGGGTCGCGGTCCACTTGGCCGCCTTGGTCTTGCGGTCGCGGCCTTCGTAGACGCCGTCGCCCGCGGGCGACCACACCGTGTTCATGTCGAGCAGGTTGACGAAGAAGTCGTTGCTCAGCGTGCCGACCTTCTTGGTGAGCACGCCGTGCTTCGCTCCGCCCGCATTGGCGCCGAGCACGCGCAGGCCGCCGACCAGCGCGGTCATTTCAGGGCCGGTCAGGCGCAGCAATGCGGCACGGTCCACCAGCGCTTCTTCGCCCTGCATGAACTGCATCTTCTTGCTGTTGGTGTAGTTGCGGAAGCCGTCGGCACGCGGTTCGAGCGGCGCGAAGCTGTCGACGTGGGTCTGCTCCTGCGAGGCGTCGGTGCGGCCCGGCGCAAACGGGACCTTCACGTCGATGCCGGCTGCCTTCGCGGCCTTCTCCACCGCCGCGCTGCCGCCGAGCACGATCAGGTCGGCGAGCGACACCTTCTTGCCGCCCTTGGCCGACTTGTTGAAGTCGGCCTGGATGGCCGCGAGCTTCTTGAGCACTTTCGCCAACTCAGCCGGATTGTTCGCCTCCCAATCCTTCTGGGGTGCAAGCCGAATGCGCGCGCCATTGGCGCCGCCACGCTTGTCGGAGCCGCGGAAGGTCGAGGCCGACGCCCACGCCGTCGAGACGAGCTGCGGCACCGACAGGCCGGCGAGGAGCTTCGCCTTCAGTGCGGCGATATCCTTGTCGTTGACCAGCTTGTGATCGACGGCCGGGACCGGATCCTGCCAGATCAGGGTTTCCTTCGGCACCAGCGGGCCGAGGTAACGCGCGACCGGACCCATGTCGCGGTGCGTGAGCTTGAACCACGCGCGCGCGAACGCGTCGGCGAACTGGTCCGGGTTCTCGTAGAAGCGCCGCGAGATCTTCTCGTAGGCCGGATCGAGCCGCAGCGAGAGATCGGTCGTCAGCATCGTCGGCACATGCTTCTTCGACTTGTCGAAGGCATCCGGGATGGTGGCTTCCGCGTTCTTCGCCTTCCATTGCTGCGCGCCGGCCGGGCTTTTCGTCAGCTCCCATTCGTTCTCGAACAGGTTCTTGAAGAAGAGATTGCTCCACTTGGTCGGCGTCTGCGTCCAGGTCACTTCCGGACCGCCTGTGATCGCATCCGCGCCGATACCGGTGGCGTGCTTGCTCTTCCAGCCGAGGCCTTGATCCTCGAGCGCGCCGCTTTCCGGATCCGGCCCGACCAGCGAGGGATCGCCCGCGCCGTGGGTCTTGCCGAACGAGTGGCCGCCGGCGATCAGCGCGACGGTTTCCTCATCGTTCATCGCCATGCGGAAGAACGTCTCGCGAATGTCCTTCGCAGCGGCGAGCGGATCCGGGTTGCCGTTCGGCCCCTCCGGGTTGACGTAGATCAGGCCCATCTGCACCGCACCGAGCGGCTCCGCGAGCTGACGTTCGCCGCTGTAGCGCTCGTCGCCGAGCCAGGTGCCCTCCGGTCCCCAGTAGAGCTCTTCCGGCTCCCACACATCGGCGCGCCCGCCTGCGAAGCCGAAGGTCTTGAAGCCCATCGACTCGAGCGCGACGTTGCCGGCGAGAATCATCAGGTCGGCCCAGGAGAGCTTGCGGCCGTATTTCTGCTTGATCGGCCACAACAGCCGGCGCGCCTTGTCGAGGTTCGCGTTGTCGGGCCACGAGTTCAGCGGCGCGAAGCGCTGCTGTCCGGCGCCGGCGCCGCCGCGGCCATCGGTGATGCGATAGGTGCCCGCGCTGTGCCACGCCATGCGGATCATCAGGCCGCCGTAGTGGCCGAAGTCGGCCGGCCACCAGTCCTGCGATTTGGTCATCAGGCCGTGCAGGTCCTTGACCACGGCCTTGAGGTCGAGCGTCTTGAACTCCTTGGCGTAGTCGAACGCCTTGCCCATCGGATCGGACAGATTGGAGTTTCGATGCAGCATCTCGATGCTCAGCGCATCCGGCCACCAGTCGCGATTTGAGTGTCCGCGGCTCCCGGTGAACGGGCATTTTCCTGCGTCGGTTTTTGCGTCCATGGCTTCCTCCAGCTTTGTTCGGCGCGGACCTTACGCCTTGTTTGGATAAGGTCTAATCGTATTGCCTGACTGCCCCGATCAGATTATCTTATCGGTATGATAACATTGAAACAGCTGAGGTATTTGGCCGCCTTGGCCGAGCACAGGCACTTCGGCAAGGCCGCCGAGGCCTGCGCGGTGACCCAGCCGGCGCTCTCGATGCAGATCCGCGACCTGGAGAAGGACCTCGGCACCGACCTGGTCGAGCGGCGGCCGGGCGAGGTGATGCTGACCGAGGTGGGCGCCGAGGTTGCGCGGCGTGCCGAGCGCGTGTTGTCCGCCGCGCGCGACCTGACGGAGTTTGCGCGCCACAGCGGGCGACTGCTGAGCGGCCGGCTGCGCCTCGGCGTGATCCCGACGCTTGCGCCCTATGTGCTGCCGCAAATCCTGCCCGCCATGCAGCGGCGCTTTCCCGACCTGCGCGTCGAATTGCGCGAAACGCAAACGCGCACGCTGATGGAGGAGCTTGCGCGCGGCGCGCTCGATGCGGTGCTGCTCGCGTTGCCGGTGGAGGAAGGCGACATCGAAACGCTGCCGCTGTTCGACGATCCGTTCCTGCTCGCGGTGCCGGCGGGCGACGCACGCGCCGACACAGCACGCGTCGATGCGCGAGATATCGACCAGGACCGGCTGATCCTGCTGGAGGAAGGACACTGCCTGCGCGACCAGGCGCTCGCGTTCTGCGCGCCGCGGCGCGATACCCGGTCCGGGCTCGGCGCGACGTCGCTCTCGACCGTGATGCAGATGGTGGCGAACGGCCACGGCGTGACCTTGCTGCCGAAGATCGCCCTCGACGTCGAGCAGCGCGACGAGCGTGTGAAGCTGTTGCGCTTCCGTGATCCCGAGCCTGCACGCACCGTCGGGCTCGCGTGGCGCCGCACCTCGCCGCGCAAGGCGGATTTCGCGGCGCTCGGGCAGATCGTGCGCGACATGATCGCATGAGCAAGCGTGTCGCGGTGATCGGCGCGGGGCCGGCCGGCCTGATGGCGGCCGAGGTACTGGCGCACGGCGGCGCGCAGGTGACGGTCTACGACCGCATGCCATCGGCAGGCCGCAAGTTTCTGATGGCCGGACGCGGCGGGCTGAACCTGACGCACAGCGAAGAGATGCGCGCGTTCCTGGCGCGCTACGGCGATGCGATGGATTTTCTCCGCGCCACCATCGCGGCGTTTCCGCCCGAGGCGTTGCGCGCGTGGAGCGAAACGCTTGGCCAGCCGACATTCGTCGGCTCGAGCGGACGCGTGTTTCCCGCCGCGATGAAGGCGTCACCGCTGCTGCGCGCATGGCTGCGCCGGCTCGATGCAGCGGGCGCGCGGTTCGCGCTGCGGCACGAATGGACCGGGTGGGACGACGCGCAGCGGCTGACGTTCAACACACCGGACAGCGCAATCACGGTGGAAGCCGACGCCACCGTGCTGGCGCTCGGCGGCGCTAGCTGGCCGCGACTCGGATCGGATGGCGGATGGCGCGATGTGCTCGCTGCGCACGGCGTCGCGGTTTCACCGTTGCGACCATCCAATTGCGGCTTTCTGGTCGACTGGTCGGACATCTTCCGCCGCTTTGGCGGACAGCCCTTGAAGCGCATCGCGCTGTCGTTCGGCGAGCATGTCGTGCGCGGCGAGGCGATCGTCACGGCGACCGGGCTCGAAGGCGGCGCGATCTATGCGCTGTCGCCGGTGCTGCGCGAGGCTATCGCGGCGAATGGCGAGGCCACGCTGGTGATCGCGTTGCGGCCGGACATTCGCGCCGAGGAGCTTGAACGCCGGCTAACGGCACCACGCGGCAAGCAGTCGCTCTCGACCTTCCTGCGCAAGGCGCTCAGCCTGTCGCCGGTGGAGATCGGCCTGCTGCAGGAAACGACACGCGGCAAGCTCGCCACGCTACCGCCCGCCGAACTCGCGCGGCTGATCAATGCCGTGCCGATCCGCCTCGCCGGCGTCGCGCCGGTCGCACGCGCGATCTCGACGGCGGGCGGCATCGCTCTCGGCGAAGTCGATGCGCGCTTCATGCTGCGCCGGCTGCCCGGCGTGTTCGCCGCCGGCGAGATGCTCGACTGGGAAGCGCCGACCGGCGGCTACCTGCTGCAGGCATGCTTCGCGACGGGAGCCGCGGCGGGGCGTGGTGTG
>DATEKY010000550.1:0-2595 GCA_035277225.1 Xanthobacteraceae bacterium | reverse complement strand
GGGTGAATGGATCGTGCGCGGCGCCTTGTTCATCGCGAGCGCGCTTGTTGCGGGCGCGGGGCTTTCCGGCGATCCCGCGCCGATGACCCTGATCTTCGGCGCGGAGGCTTTTGGGCTATCAGCGATCTGGAAGGACACGCCCTATAGCGTGTTCCTTCAGGCCGGCGCGGTCGTGCTCGGCCTTGGCGTCATCGCGCTCGCCTGTGCTCCTCTGCCCGGGACAAGGACACGTCCGGGGCTTTACCTCGGCGCGAGCTTCGGCGCGCCGCTGAAGGATTTCTTCCAGCGCTATGCGGGGATCGCGGGACTCATCCTCGCGCTGATCTGTCTGTACCGCGTTTCGGACTTCGTCCTGAACGTGATGAATCCGTTCTATCTCGATCTCGGCTTCAGCAAGATCGAGATCGCGGAAGTACGCAAAGTGTTTGGCGTCGTCGCGTCCATGGCCGGTGTCTTTGTTGGCGGATGGGCGGTGGTGAAGCTCGGGCTGATGCGGGCGCTCGTGATCGGCGCGGTGGCGGGGCCGGTTTCCAATCTCGTCTTCATCGCGCTCGCAATGATCGGTCATTCCATGCCGGCTCTCTATGTCGCGATTGGCCTCGACAACATTGCGAGCGGTTTCGCCGGAACCTGCCTTATCGCCTATATGTCGAGCCTCACTTCGAGCGGCTACACAGCGACGCAATATGCACTGTTCTCATCGCTCTATGCGCTGCCGGGCAAGCTGATCGCCTCGCAGTCGGGTCGGATCATCGAAGGTGCGGCGAAATCCGCAAATGATGGCGGACTGTTTGCGCCACTGACTGGGCTATTCTCAAAGACGACGCCGGAGAGCTTTGTGACGAGCGCGGGTACAACGGGCGTGTCTCCCGCAGCTCTCGGCGCGGGTTACGTCACCTTTTTCATCTACTCGGCGCTGATCGGTGTCGCGGCGATCGTACTGACTTTGATTGTCGTTGCGCGGACGCCTACTCCGCCGCCTCATCCGGAATGACAGTGCTTCCCAGATGACCCGGCTGACTGGTCGCGGCGGCAAGCTGCGCGGCATCACGGGAATGCGGCGAGGCAGCGGGAAAATCAGTGACTCACGGTCCGCGCAGGCGCCGCCGCGCGCAGCGTGTACATCGTTATCGGCTGCGAATAGGTCCAGGCGAGGTCGCCGATCTCGGTCCTGGTGATGCCGTGCGCCGTCACCTGCACCTGATAGATCGCGTAGTCGGTCCGGTTCGCCGCGATGGTCTTCTCGAAGCGCACCGTGCGGGCACGCACTTCCGGCTTCAGGGTATAGATGCATGCGGTGTGGCCGAGCCGCGCGTTGATGTCGGCGACGACGCGCACCGGATCGGCGTCACGCGCGGCGAGTTCGGCGACCCGCTCCACGAGCGCGACCGACTCGCAGAACAGCCCCTTTTCGTATGTGCCCAGACTGTCCGGCGCCCCGAACACCAGCGCAGCCTGGAGCAGATAAGCTCCAATGCCCAAGTCCAAGTTCAGCCCCTTCGCCCCGGCGAAGACCCCCGCCCGATCTACAAGAACCGGCTTGGTGAACGCAAGATCAACGCCTACTCGGCGGCGGTCATTTTGCGGCCGAGTGGCGCCGGGATCACGCTGCGGCCCGGTTCCTCGTCGCCCTCGAATTCCAGCGACTCGATCCGCCCGCCGCGCTTCGCGACCTTCTCGGACGAGATGAGGATTTGCGCGATGTCCTCGTTCGCCTGCCCGAAATGCTTTTGCAGGTTGAGCACGCGCTCGCGCAGCCGGCCGAGGTCGTTCATCAGGTGGCCGACCTCGGTGCGGATCTCGTGGGCGGCCTCGCGCATGCGCGAGTCCTTGAGGATCTGCTGCATCACCTGGATCGCGAGCATCAGCAGCGAGGGCGAGACCAGCACAACCTGGGCGCGGTAGGCCTTCTGGATCAGGTCGTCGAAACCGTCATGCAGTTCGGCGTAGACCGATTCCGAGGGCACGAACATCAGTGCGAGATCCTGGGTTTCGCCGGGCACGAGATAGCGCTCCGCGATGTCGGTGAAATGCCGCGTGACGTCCTGGCGCAGCCGCTGCGCGGCCGCTTTTTTCTGCTCGTCGGAGCGCGCGTCGCGCAAAGCGCTGATCGCCTCGAGCGGAAACTTGGCGTCGATCACCAGCGGCCGTGCGTCGCTCGGCAGAAACACCGCGCAATCCGGCCGTTTGCCGTTCGAAAGCGTGAACTGGAATTCGTAGGAGCCTTTCGGCAGGCCGTCCTGGACGATCGCCTCCATGCGGCCCTGCCCGAATGCGCCGCGCGCCTGCTTGTTGGCGAGCACCTCGCGCAGCGACGTCACCTGCGAGGCCAGATCCGTGATGTTCTTCTGCGCGCCGTCGATCACGGCGAGGCGCTCGTTGAGCTTTTGCAGATTCGCCATCGTGTTCTGCGTCGAGGTCTGCATCGACTGCCCGATGCGATGCGTCACGGCATCGAGCCGTTCGGACACCGCGCGCGCAAGCTCCGCCTGACGGCCGGACAGCACTTCGCCCATCGTGTGCACGCGGCCCGCCGTGTCGGCCTGGATGCGCGCGATCTCCGCCATGCGCTCCTCGAGCTCGCCGGCATGGAGG
>DATEKY010000549.1:0-4962 GCA_035277225.1 Xanthobacteraceae bacterium | reverse complement strand
CGGCGACATCTTCGGCGGCTGGGTGATGGCGCACATGGACCAGGCCGGCGGCATCGCGGGCGTCGAGCGCGCGCAGGGCCGTGTCGTGACGGTCGTGGTCGAGGCGATGACCTTCATCCAGGCGATGCGCGTCGGCGACGTGCTCGAGGTCTATACCGAGGTCGAGAGCGTCGGCCGCACCTCGATGAAGATCCACATCGAGGCCTGGGCGCAGCGCTTCCAGACCCATCGCCGCGACAAGGTCACCGACGCGACCTTCACCTTCGTCCATGTCGGCGACGACGGCCGCCCGCGGTCGATTCCGCCGGTATCGAGGTAACGATATTCACTGTTTGTTCTTTTCCTTGAGTTGCGTTATATCGCTTTCTCCTACTCAGGCGGGAGGGAGCGATGGGGTGGCTTGGGAGAATGCTTGCGCTGGCAATGCTTTGCTTGGGTCCGATGGTCGGCGGCGCCTTGGCGCAGGAGGCGACGCCGCAGCGATACACCGCGGAGATTGCGCGCGGGCTCGCAGCGAAGATGCCCGACGTCAAGATCACGGTCCTCGGCGAGTTCGAGCTGTCGGTGAAGCGAGCGGAGGGACGCGAGACGCGGCTGCAGCTTCGCAATCGATACAACGACTACAAGACCAATCCGGCCAGTCTCGACAGTATCGTCGCCGACTACCACGAGGTCATCGAGAAACCCGCCGTGGCGACCGTCGACCGCGCGCGCATCGTGCCGGTGATCAAGCATCGCGCCTGGCTTGCCGACAACGTGCGCGGGATGAAGGCACGCGGGGTGAACGTGCAGTTTCTGTCGGAAGACTATAACGACGAGCTGGTGATCATCTATGCGATGGATGAGGAAAAGCGGACGCGCTACCTGATGGCCAACGAGGAGATCGGCGTGGCGCGCAAGGACTTGCGCAAGCTCGCGGTGGAGAATCTGGACCGTCTCCTGCCAAGCGTCCAGTTGCAGCAGGCCGGAGACGTCGGAATGATGACCGCCAATGGCGATTACGAAGCAAGCCTGCTGTTGCTCGACGAGATATGGCGCAGCGGGCGGATCAAGATGAACGGCGATATCGTCGTGGCGATTCCGGCCAAGGACGTGCTGATGGTCACCGGCTCGAAGAGCCGCAAGGGCATTGCGGCCGTGCGCGAACTCGCCGCCAAGTACAAAGCGGAGTCGCGCTACGAGATCACCGATACGCTGTTCGTCTATCGCAACGGGCGCTTCGTCAGGTTCACCGGCAAATAGCCGGAACGAGCGGGAAGCTGACGCAGCCGAGGTTCGCCGCGGGGCCGAGCGAATCCGCTTTCGCGCGGCGCGTCGTCCGTTCTAGAGTCCGCGGCGTCGCGGCCCCTCCGGAACGAAACCTCCATGCAAATCTTCCTGTTCGACCTCTTGCCGTTCGATCGTCATTTCGACGAGTTCAAGGTGGGACGGCACATGACCTTTCCGCTGCCGAAATCGTATTTCGACCCCGAGACGGCGGCACGCTCCTACGAGCAGCATCTCGCCGTGTGGGAGGAGATGGACCGGCTCGGCTACGACGGCGTCGGGCTGAACGAGCATCACACCACGCCGCACGGCCTGATGAACTCGCCCAACATGATGGCGGCGGCGGGCGCGCAGCGCACCAAAAAGCTCAAGTTCTTCATCCTCGGCAACCTGCTGCCGCTGCACAATCCGCTGCGCATCGCCGAGGAGTTGGCGATGGCGGACTGCATCTCGCGCGGCCGCATCATGGCGGGCTTCGCGCGCGGCGTGCCGCGCGAATACAAGGTCTACGACGTGCCGATGGCGGAGTCGCGCGCGCGCTTCGACGAGGCGCTGTCGGTGATCCTGCGCGCCTGGCAGGAGAACACGTTCACGCACGAGGGCAAGTTCTGGAAGTACAAGGACATCGGCATCTGGCCGCGGCCCTATCAGCAGCCGCATCCGCCGGTGTGGATCCCGTTCACCGGCTCGAAGGAGACGATCGAGGGCGCGGCCGCGGGCAATTTCGGCGCCGCGATCCACCACCCGCATCCCGGCGTGGTGCAGGACATGATCGCGTATTTCGCCAGGAAGCTCGCCGAACACGGCCACCGCATCAGCCCGGACCAGATCTGCATGATGACCGAGGCCTGGGTCGCGGACAGCGGCGCCAAGGCGGTGGACGAATACGGGCCGTACTTCCTCTACTTCAACAACGTGCTCTGGCACCACGGCGGCAATCCGCCGGGGCAGAAGGCGAACCCGATGGCGAGCGGCTACGTGGCGTCGTCCTCCTACGATTACGTGAGGCCGGAGAACGCGAGCGAGGCGGTGATCGACCGCGAGAAGGCGCGGGCGCTCAATCGTTCCGACGTCGAGGCCAAGGTCGCGAATGGCGAGCTTGCATTCGGCAATGCGAAGGAAGTGACCGAACGGCTGATCGAACAGGCCGAGGCGGTCGGCGCCAACAAGCTGCTCATCAACGTCAATTTCGGCGCGATGCCGAACGATCTGTTCATGGAGCAGGTGCGGCGCTTCGGCCGCGAGGTGCTCCCCGCACTGCAGGCGCATCAGGTGACGCGGATACCGGCGATGGAGATGGCGTGATATTGTGGATGGCGTGATATCGTAGCCCGGATGAGCGAAGCGAAATCCGGGGTCGTACCCGCATGTCGCTTCGCTCATGCGGGCTACATCCGACGCATGAGGCTCACATGTCCTTCTGGAAATCATTGTTCGGCGGTGGTTCGTCCGAAAGCGAGGCCAAGGCGAGCGCGCCGGTCGAGTACAACGGCTTCATGATCCAGGCCGCGCCGTACAAGGCCGAGGGGCAATACCAGACCGCCGGCGTCATCACCAAGGATGTCGGCGGGGTCACCAAGGAGCACAAGTTCATCCGCGCCGACCGCCACGCCTCGCTCGACGACGCGGTCGAATTCTCGCTCTCGAAGGCGAAGCAGATCGTGGACCAGCAGGGCGAGCGGATGTTCAGCTGAGCATGAGAGCACACGATGCTCGGCTCATCGCATGAAACGCGTTCTCGTCCTGCTCAATGCGCGCGCCGGCACGCTGCTCGACGCAGGCGCCTTGCGCGTCGTCGCGGAAATCGAAGCGGCGCTGAAGCCGCGCTGTGAGGCGGTCGAGATCCGCCTGCTCCAGCCGCGAGAGTTGCACGGGGCGATCGCACAAGCCGCGCTCGGACCGCACGACACC
Organism: Xanthobacteraceae bacterium; assembly: GCA_035277225.1. Taxonomy (GTDB): domain Bacteria; phylum Pseudomonadota; class Alphaproteobacteria; order Rhizobiales; family Xanthobacteraceae; genus PALSA-894. The sequence continues at coordinate 1,785 of DATEKY010000549.1, read as the reverse complement.
GTGGTCGTCGGCGGCGGCGACGGCAGCCTCAGCGCCGCCGCGGCCGCGTTCGTTGCGACCGGGAAGGTGCTGGCCGTGTTGCCGTTCGGGACCATGAACCTGCTCGCGCGCGATCTCGGAATCCCGCGCGATCCGCACGAGGCGATTGCGGCGCTCGCCACCGCGCGGCCGCGCCGCATCGATCTCGCCGCGATCAACGGGCGGCCGTTTCACACGCTGTCCGGGCTCGGCTTCTTCAGCCAGCTTGCGCGGGCCCGCGAGGAAGTGCGCGGCCATCCGCTCGGCCGTTTCGCCGGCGTGATGCTGGCATGGGCGCGTGCCCTGCGCCGCACCGGCCCGTTCACCGCCGACATCGTGATCGAGGGGCGGCGTCAACGGGTGAGAGCGCTCGCCGTGCTCGTCACCAGCAACCGCTTCGCCGCCGACTGGCTGCGCCCGCGCCTCGATGAAGGCCTGCTCGAACTGCATCTGGTCGAGGACGAAGGCGCGCTGACCAAGCTCAAGGCGAGCGCCGCGGTGCTCACCGGCGCGTGGCGCGACGAACTGGGCGTGCGCAGCATCACGGCGCGCGACATCACGATCACCAGCGGGCGCCGGCACACATCGGCCTCGACCGACGGCGAGCGGATCCGCGAGCGCATTCCGTTACGCTACCGTTCGCTTCCCGGCGCACTGACGGTCCTCAGCATGGAAGCATGATCCCGAAAAGCATGTCCTCGACCCCGATCGGGGATGGGTACCGGTTTTCGGATAACAGCATGCTCAAAATTGGATGCGCGCTTTCCTTAAAGTGACTTGAACCCGGCGCGTCTTTGGAGCGTTAATCGGAGTTGCGGTCCAACTACCGGGAGAACGAACATGCGGCTTCTGTCCCTGATCGGCGTGCTGGCGATCGTCGTCGGCATCGCGGCGCTGGTGTTCTTCTTCGGCGGGTTTTTCAACGTCTCGGCGCGGAACGAGGAGCCCGCACCGGTCAAATGGGCGCTGATCAAGGTGCGCATGGCGGCGGTCGACCGCTACGCGACCGACAATCCGCCGTCCGGCTATGACGCGCAGGACAAGGTGCAGGCCGGCGCGAAGGCCTACAGCGCGCGCGGCTGCACCAATTGCCACGGCGGCCCGGGGGTCGAGTGGCAGAAGTTCTCCGAGGGCCTGCGGCCGGACCCGCCGGACCTGACCAAGGTCGTCAAGGAGCGCGAGCCGCGCCATCTGTTCTGGGTGGTCAAGAACGGCATCAACATGACCGGCATGCCGAGCTTCGGCGCGACCGGCATGGAAGACCCGGAAATCTGGTCGGTCGTGGCCTTCCTCAAGAAGCTGCCGGACGTGAAGGAAGAAGACTTCAAGAAGTGGGTGCAGTAGTCTGGCACTCATGTCCGCACCGCTGCTGTTCGAGCCGCTTGCCATCCGCGACGTGACGCTGAAGAACCGCGTTGTGGTCGCGCCGATGCACCAGTATTCCGCGGTCGACGGTTTCGCCACCGACTGGCACCTGATGAATGCCGGCCGCTACGCGGCGGGCGGCGCCGGCCTCGTCATCATGGAGTCGACGAAGGTCGAGCGGCGCGGCTGCGGCACGATCGGCGATCTCGGTCTGTGGGACGACGCCTTCATCCCGGGCCTGGAGCGCTGCGCCGATTTCATTCGCCTGCATAACGCGGTGCCGGGGATTCAGTTGGGCCATTCGGGCCGCAAGGCGCGGCGCTTTCGCCCGTGGGAGGGTGGCGCGCCGCTCAGGCCGTCGGCGGAGATCGCCGACTGGGATGCGTGGGAGCTTGTCTCCTC
>DATEKY010000548.1:0-2319 GCA_035277225.1 Xanthobacteraceae bacterium | reverse complement strand
AAGCTGCATGTTGAGAGTCGACGCTTCGGTATCGCGCTGTCGCTTGCTCCGCGCGAGCAGTTGCTCGACCGCATGTGACAAGAGTTGGTTCGCTGCCATGTCCTGGCGGCGCCCGAGAAGCTCACCCGCAGCCACTTTGTCAAGGACGGCCGTCATCTCGTGGTAGGCCGAGCCGCTGTTGAGAACATCCCGTTCAAGCGCATCGACTGCGCGCTGGAGCTCGCCGTAGTAGCCGCGCATCAGTCCGACCTGGTGGCCACCCATCATCGCGACCGAGTCGGTGATTTCGACGGTCGCGTACTGCCGCTCGAAGGCCCTTCGAGCCGCGGCAGTGAGGCGGCCCGGCGCATTGGGCGGCGCCAACGGAGTTGCCGTCGCCAGATAAGCAGCGCCGGTCGCGTCACCACTGTTGAGCGCGGCGATCCACCTGCTGCCGTAGGTCCACCGGCCGACGTCATGTCCGGTCAGAGTAGATGGTGGGATCCGGTACTGGTCCATGCGGCCGAGCCCCTGTGCCATTCGCACGATGGTTCGATACTGCGCCTGCAGCTCCTCGAGATGGCGCTGGGTGCGCTGAACGATGAGGATCGCCTGGGCGAGATTCGCAGGATCGATGACTGCGAGCTGAGCGCTGGCGGGCGTGGTCACAAGAATGAGAACAAGGGTTCCGACGATTGCACGTCGCATCATTGGGGCCTCCTGCTGCGACTCGTTATCGCGTTGCTCTCGCGAGCCTGGTAAGCGGGGAGTTGCAGATCGCTGGTGATGTACACCTTCACGCGATGTCCCTCGCGAATCGTGACGGTCGGGAGTCGATTCAGGAAACGACTCATGACCTGAAGGCTGGCCTGCGATGCAGCGTCGGCACCGCTGGCGATGATGACCGTTCGGTCGCCCGAGCCGCTCGAATACCCGGCGCTGCCGATCCACTGTGCCAGACCGCTGATGAGACCGACGGCAGCTGCCGCACCGAACGTGGACCAGTAGTGATGGTTCACCTTGTCCTTGAGACCGGCATCACCGATCTGATTGAGGCCGATGAATTGATCGAGGCGGCGCGTGCTGCCATCTGGCATCAGCAGACGGTGAAAGGCCACGGCTAATCTCGTCTCGCCGAGGGCCTGAACAGGTCGCGTCTCGCCGAGAACACGCGCGCCGGCAGGAATCAACACGTGCTGACCGCTGTGTGAGTACACCGGGTTCGTGACCAGACAGTTGACCGGAGAGATGCCGCTGCCATCGAGCCTGTTGGTGAGGACGGTATCGATGACCGTCCCTTCGAGAAGCGGATGCAACGGTCCGGCGGCACTGATCGCATCGGTGCGTTCAGGCGTACGCTCCTCACGGCCATCAGGTCTCGGATCAGCGGGCTGCTGGTTGGGGTCGACACTGGTCACGGGTTCCACCAATCGGCCGCCGTTGCTGCTCGGCGTGCCCGTAGCGCGGACGACAGCGCTCGCGATTTCGTCGAGCGATGGCGTCGGGTTGTCTCGACGCGCTTCGTCTTGCGAGAAACCGATTGAGCGTCCGACGTCTGGTCGTTCTGCTTCTGGTCGGCGGCTGAGAACCACGTTGCTGGCGAACAGGCTTTCGTACTCCCGACGTTTGCGGTCAGTCTGAATCGGGTCCTCAGGTGCAGGGCCTGCGGGTTCCTCCACTCGCGGCACCTGCGACACAGCCGGCTGCGCTGGCTCGGCCTGCAGCGTCTGCCGCGCCTCCATCGCACGAAGACGTTCCTGATAATCACGCAGCCGGTCTGGATTCGGCGCAACGGGGGCGGGCTGCGATTGAGTCGGACCTTGGGTCGGCTCCGGCTGACCAGTGATCAGGATGATCAGCAGAATTCCAAACGCCAAGCCCGCCATCAGCCAGGTCTGGAATCGGCGCGGCAGCACACCGCGCGGGACAGGCCTATGGTCGCTAACTGGCGCAGCGGGCGAAGTAACGGGCTCGTCGGCCATGTTCAGCGTCCCTGTTGCTCGAATGCAAAACGCTGATTGCCCAGCGCGAGATACCCACGCTCGAGCACTTTCGGCACGACGTATGTGCCTTGGCGGACCTGGAAGTTGACGATCGATGGCTTGCCGTCCTTGACCTCGTAGAGCGCCGGCAGCTCCGTCGCGTCGGTCTTCACGTACGTGAACTCACCGTCATGCCACATCGACCGAACGAGAAACGGCTTCTCGTACTTGGGCAAACCGTACGGGAACTGAAGGCGCGCGGGATACTCCTGCCGGTAGGCGGCGACGGCTTCATCCAAACGCCGCGCCTCATCACGCGCCGCCGCGCGCAGCTCTTCGATCTGGCCCTCTAACGTCT
>DATEKY010000547.1:0-2014 GCA_035277225.1 Xanthobacteraceae bacterium | reverse complement strand
GGCCAGTTCGAGGCCGGATCGACGACGACCGCCTCGAGCTTCTTGCCGAGCAGGCCGCCCTTCTTGTTCTGCTCGTCGATCAGGAACAGCATCGTGTCCTTCAGCGTCGTCTCGCTGATGGCCATCGTTCCCGAGAGCGAGTGGAGGATACCGACCTTGATCGTGTCCTGGGCCATGGCCGGCAATACGGCGAGGCCGAGGGCAAACCCGGCCGTTGCCATCAGGCACCGGCGGGTCATGGACGTGGAATAGCGCATTGAGCATCCCTCTGCGTTGACGCGCGTTCGTCGCCCCGGCCGGGGTTCAACGCGCGCAGCATGTTTCGCAAGGGACGTGCCAAGCCTTTGAGGCGACTCAATTTATTGAATCGTAAACGGAATCTCTGACCTCACGGAGCCTGCCTATTAGGCAGGCAGTCGTGACCGGCTACTTGCGGTGCAATATGCATAAAATTTGTGCACAGACGGCAGCGTGCCTATTGTGGCAGCCGAACGAGGCCGTTCGGGCCGCGTGCTAGCTTGTCCAGATGCAGAATCTCAGCGTGCTGAAAGCAGGCCTGACGGGATCGGCCCGCATCATCGTCGGCGAGGAGCACACCGCGCCCCGGGTCGGCAGTGGGCTGGTCCACGTGCTGGCGACGCCCGTGATGATCAACGTGATGGAGGCGGCCGCGCTCGACGCCATCGAGGCGCTGCTGCCGCATGGCCACCAGAGCCTCGGGACCCAGCTGAACATCGGACATTATGCGGCAACGCCGGTGGGGATGAGCCTGCGCGCCACCGCGACCGTCACCCGGGTCGAGGGCCGCACCGTCGAATTCCGCGTCGAGGCGTTCGACGACAAGGAGCGCGTCGGCGACGGCACGCATACCCGCGTCGTCGTCAACGTCGAGCGCTTCGACGCGCGGGTGCAGCGGAAGCTTGCCGGAGCATGATCCCGAAAAGTGGGAACCGGTTTTCGGACAAGATCATGCTCCACGAAACCTAATCCCGCTGAAGGCCGAGCGCGCGGATCAGCTCGCCCGCTTCCGCCGCCGTGTCGCGCATCTCGGCTGCCATCTTTTCCGGCGTCGACGACACGCCGATCACGCCGGTGCGCGTCATCAGCGCCTTGTAATCCTCCGACTCGATCGCCTCCGCGACGCGGCGATTGACCAGCGCGATCACGGCCTGCGGCGTGCCGTTCGCAGCGCACACGCCGAGCCACGTTCCGGCGACGATCGGCACGCCCTGCTCTTTCAACGTCGGCACGCTGGGCGCGGCGCCGAGCCGCTGCTCGCTGGTCATGCCGAGCACCTTGATCTTGTCGGCCTCGAACAGCGGCATCGCGGTGATCAGCGGACCGATGGCGAACTGCAGCCGTCCGGCGACCATCTCCTGCAGCGCATCGCCCATGCCCTTGTAGGGAATGCCGGTCATCCGCACGCCGGCGGCCTGCTCGAACCGCTTGGTGACAAGCTCGGGCGCCGAGCCCGCGCCGACGTGGCCGTAGTTGAGCTCGCCCGGCCGCGCTTTCGCGTAGGCGATGAACTCCGCCATCGTGTTCGCCGGCACGTTCTTCGCGACCGCCACCGCGTAGAACGCGTTGGTGATCAGCGAGACCGGCGCGATGTCGCTCAGCTGATACGAGCTCTTCTTGTAGAGCACCGTATTGATCGCATCGATGTAGGTGCAGAGCAGCAGCGTGTAGCCGTCGCGCGGCTGCGCCAGGATATAGTCGACCGCGATCTTGCCGCCCGCGCCCGGCTTGTTCTCGACCACGACCGGCTGGCCGAGCGAGACGCGCAGCTTCTCGGCCAGCACCCGCGCCGGCCCGTCGGTCGGACCCCCGGCCGGGAATCCGACCACCAGGCGGATCGGCCGGTCCGGCCAGGTCTGGGCGGCCGCGGGCACGAGCAGCCCAACAATCAGCGCAAGACACCAGCCGACTATCGCGAGTGAGCGAAGCACAATATATCCTCCCCGTTCGTTGCAGCGTTCATACGCGCCGCGACGCGCCTCTGCCAGCGCACAGC
>DATEKY010000546.1:0-3568 GCA_035277225.1 Xanthobacteraceae bacterium | reverse complement strand
CGCGAGCGGCGCGCCCGTCGTCCGCGTCGTCAACGAGCTGCTCGAGCAGGCCGCCGAGACGCGCGCGACTGATATTCATATCGAACCGCACCGCGGCGGGCTTACGGTGCGAATGCGGGTCGACGGACTGCTCCGTGTCGTGCCGGTGCGGGCCGATCTGCTCCCGCAGGCGGTGATCTCACGCATCAAGATCCTTGCCGGGTTGAATATCGCGGAGCGCCGGTTACCGCAGGACGGCGCCGCGCATCTGCGCATCGCGCGATCGAATATCGACATTCGCGTCGCGACCATGCCGACTCCGCACGGAGAATCCGCGGTCATCCGCCTGTTGCCCACGGATCGCGGCATCCTCGACATTCCGAAACTGGGACTTTCCCAACCGGACGAAGAGAAGCTGCGCCGACTGCTCACACTCCCCCATGGGATGGTCGTCATCACCGGGCCGACCGGCAGCGGAAAAACCACCACGCTCGCGACGATGCTGACCGTCCTCAACGAGACGACGCGCAAGATTCTCACCATCGAGGATCCGATCGAATACGAAATCCGCGGCATTCATCAATCTCAGGTCAGGGCCGAGATCGGACTGACGTTTGCATCGGCGCTGCGCGCCTTCGTCCGGCAGGATCCCGACGTGATCATGGTCGGAGAAGTGCGCGACGCCGAGACCGCGCACATCGCGGTCCACGCCGCATTGACCGGCCATCTGGTGCTCACCACGCTTCACACCGAAACCGCTGCCGCAGCCGTCCCTCGCCTGCTCGATCTGGGTGTCGAGAGCTTCCTGCTTCAATCCACCCTGCGCGCGGTCCTCGCCCAACGTCTGGTCCGCGTCCTGTGCGAGCGGTGCAAGACCGAAAAGAAGCTTGCCGATGCGACGCTCTCGGCAGATCCGCGCTACACGGCGCTGGGCATCCAGAAGAACGAGATCGTGCATGAGTCCAACGGCTGCGACCACTGCAGCGGAACGGGCTATCGCGGCCGCACCGGCGTCTTCGAGATTCTGGAGACCACCGAGCAGGTCCGCAACCTGATCAGCGCGCGGGCCGATGCCGGAGAGATAACCCGGTCCGCCGTCGCGGCGGGAATGACCACCATGTTCGAGGACGGTGTCGTGAAGTGCCGTGCAGGCACGACATCGGCGGCCGAAGTTTTACGTGTAACAACCGCACGGTGATCGGAATGCCTCCCCCCGGCGTTGCTGCATTGCAGACTCTGCGAAACGAACTTGCAGATGACGCGACATCGGTTGTCTTTCCATGAATGCATTGGCAGTCATTACCGACGGATACGGCCGGTGGATCGATACGGTCTCGAACACGATCGCCGACTCGCTCGCAGGATTCTCCTCGCCGCGCGTCGTTACTCTCGTGGAAGACGAGAGCGGTGTATTGGTACTTTCAGAGAACGGCCAACCCCTGCCCGGTGTGTTGCAGAGCGGACAGCTTCGGTTGACCGAAGACGGTCTGATCGACACCGGTACTCCGCCGGGCGCAACGGACCTGTCAGGCTGGCATGTCGAGCTGGTGCTGCAGCCGGAACGATTTCTCGTCCGTCCCCTCGAGCTTCCGGCGCGGGCCGCGGAATTCCTTGATGGGGTCGTGCGGGCGCAGATCGATCGGCTGACCCCTTGGGATGCAGGTGACGCGACGTTCGGCTGGAGTGTCCCGGTCCCCCAGGATGACGGCCGGATCGTCATCACGGTTGCGGCCGCCGCAAAGCAATCGATTGCCCCGTACGCTCAAGGGCTGGCGGACCTGGGCGCCAGCTCCATTGCAGTCTTCGTCCAACTCTCGAACGAGGAAGGCAACGACCGCATCAAAGTGCTGGACCAGCGACCGGGCACGATCATCGACGCCAGGCGGCTTCGCCATCTTCTGAGCACGGGGCTTGTGGCTGCGACGATCGTCGCCACCCTCTCGATCGGTGCAATGTGGCTTGCCGACAGCTACGTCGGTGCGCGGCAAGACGATATCGCGCGCAAGATCGGCAGCGCGCGCGCCGCGCTGATGGCCAGCGGAAAGTCCGGTTTCGAGCCGCACCGCATTCTGGAGCGGCGCAAACACGACGTTGCTCCCAGCGTCATCGTCCTCGATGCCGTGTCGCAGATCCTGCCCGACGACACCTACGTGACGGCCCTCGAAATAGAAGGCGACAAGGTGAGAATCAGCGGCCTGACGCGCGATGCGCCGCCGCTGATTGGGCTCATGGAGCGGTCGAATCGCTTTGCACGCGCGACATTCTTCGCGCCAACGACGCGCTCGCCGTCCGATCAGGGCGAACGCTTTCATATCGAGGCAAACATCCAACCGTTGCAGCCTTCGCCATGAGCACTCATTCGATTGATCGCTATCTTGCGCGTTATCCGAGAGGCGCGACATTCATCTACGGAGCGGCCGTGCTCGCGATGCTGCTGACGAGCGCCTTTGCTCTCGTCGAAATCGTGCAGCAGTATCAAGCACTCAATGCCGCTGCGGAGACATTGGCCACGTTCGAGCGGCGCAAGGAGAACGGCGCTTCGGATTCGGCGCCGATCGGTCAACCCGCCGGATCACCGTTCCTCGAGGGGCCGACGGTAACCGTCGCCAGCGCCGCACTTCTGCAACAGTTGACGGCTGCGCTCACGCGCGCAGGCGGCTCTGTCATCTCCTCCGAGGTGGACAACCAGTTTGCCCAGTCCAAGGACGGGTTCGTGCGCATCCGCGCGACCGGAAACATCGAGCAGACCGGGTTGCAGCAGCTGCTTTATGACCTGGAATCCGGGATGCCGTTCGTCTTCGTCGATCAGTTCTCCGCCCGGATGGAGGTGGAAGGCAAAAAAGACGGGCTCATGCGCGTGTCGCTCGGTGTGACCGGGCTGTGGAGCGCGGGCAAATGAGGTCGGTCAGGCTCAGTGTGGCCAGGGTGGCCGGCATCCTGGCGTTGGCTGGAGCGTCGGCCGTGCCGCACGTCGCGGCGGTCGCTGCAGATTCGGGCGCGTCTGGTCTCAACGGGGGGCTCGATAGCCCGCCGGTGGTCAGCACCAGCGCATCGGCAACAGGTGCGGGACCGCAGGCCGTCACCCGCACGCAAGCCCCTGCCCGCGATTTGAAGCCGTCGGCGAAGGCGGCAAATCCGTTGTGGCGCATTCCCCTGGCGTCACTCAGCGCCACGCGTGACCGGCCGATCTTCTCCCCATCGCGCCGACCGCCCGTCATTGTGCAGGCTGCACCGGTCAAATCCGAGCCTCCTCCTCCACCGCCTCCGCCCGGCGCCCCAAGTCGGCCGCTTCTCACCCTGCTCGGAGCGATAGCGAGCGATACGGACGGCATTGCCATTTTCATGGACGACACCACCAAGGCAATCGTCCGCATGAAAGTCGGAGAGAGCCACGCCGGATGGATGTTGCGATCGGTTGCCAAGCGTCAGGCGACTTTGGAGATGGCGCGCCAGGTCGCGGTTTTGGTGATCCCGATCCCTTGAGCCGAAGCGACGCCAGCCGGAAGAAGACCTTCGAGGCCTCCAAAACGACGAAGCCGCCAACGATGGCGGCCTCGCACAAGCTCTGAAGATGGAAATAGGGGTCAGG
>DATEKY010000545.1:0-2114 GCA_035277225.1 Xanthobacteraceae bacterium | reverse complement strand
TCATGCCGAGGTCTTTGAGCGCATGCTCGCCGCCCTGCAGCACCTCCTGGCCGAAATCGTCGTCCTGATAGATGGTGCAGACCTTCGTCAGGCCCTTCTCCTTCACCAGCCGCTTGATGCCGGCGCGGATCTGATCGAAATACGGCGCGGCGAACGAGAACTTCAGCGGCGCGACCGGCTCGAACATTTCGCGGGCGCCGGACAGCGGGAACAGGTGCGCCACCTTGTTGTCGAGATAGATCGGCATTGCCGCCATCGCGGTCGCCGTTCCGATCGAGCCGAGCGCCGCGAAGATCTTGTCCTGCTGCACCATCTTCTGCGCCGCGAGCACCGCCTTCTTCGGATCGTAGCCGTGATCCTCGACCACGAGGCGCAGCTTGCGGCCGTGGATGCCGCCGGCGGCGTTCACCTCGTCGACGCGCATGCGCATGCCGTTCACGGCGGCCTTGGAGAAGTTGACGATCGGCCCGGACAGGTCCTGCGCGGTGCCGATGACGATCTCGGTCGGCGACACGCCCTGCTGCGCGAGCGCAGGGCCGGCTGCGAGCAGCGCGAGCGTTGCGACGGCGATGGATTTCATTGTTCTCTCCCGAATTCTCGTGGGATTTCCCCACGTTCTTGAAGTTGCAGTCATTTTAAGAGGTTGAAGGCCGCGCACAAGGGTACGTGCTGCGGCGTGTTGTCTATTCTATCCCCGTCACCCTGAGGTGCCCGAGCGAAGCGAGGGCCTCGAAGGGCGGACGGCCCGGCTCGTGCCCGGCGCCCTTCGAGGCTCGCCCGCAAGTGCGGCTCGCTCCTCAGGGTGACGCCGAGAGACTTACGCCGCCTCCTTCGCGTACATCGCCTCGATCAGATCGCGGTACTTCTCGTTCACCAGCTTGCGCTTGAGCTTCATCGTCGGGGTCAGCTCCTCGTCTTCGGCAGTGAGCTTCTGCTCGATCAGGCGGAATTTGCGCACGTTCTCGACGCGGGCGAACTTCGCGTTGACCTTGGCGATCTCGCCCTCGATCAGGCCGAGCACTTCCGGCCGGCGGCACAGACTCGTGTAGTTGGAGAACGGGATCGAGGCGTCCTGCGCGAATTTCTCGACGTTCTCGTGATCGATCATGATCAGCGCGGTGAGGTAGGCGCGGCGGTCGCCGATCACCACCGCGTCGGTGATGTAGGGCGAGAACTTCAACTGGTTCTCGATCTCGGACGGCGTGATGTTCTTGCCGCCGGCGGTGATGATGATGTCCTTCATCCGGTCGGTGATGTAGAAAAAGCCTTCGTTGTCCATGCGCCCGACATCGCCGGTGTGCAGCCAGCCGTCGCGCAGGGTTTCGGCGGTCTTCTCCGGCTGGTTCAGGTAACCCATGAACACCGAGGGGCTGCGCACCAGCAGCTCACCTTCCGGTGAAACTTTAACTTCGGTGTGCGGCAATGCGAGGCCGATCGAACCGGGTTTGGGGCGGCCGACCGGGTTCGAGGTCGAGATGCCGCCGGACTCGGTCTGGCCCCAGACCTCGATCATGTCGAGGCCGAGCGCCGCGTACCAGCGCAACAGGTCGGGCGAGATCGGCGCAGCGCCGGTGATCAGCAGCCGCGCGCGATGCACGCCGATCGCCTTGCGGATATTGTCGAGCACCAGCTTGCGCGCGAGCCAGAATGCGGCGGCAAGATGCGGTGGCACCGGCTTGCCGTCTTCGCGCAGCGCCGCCACCCTGTAACCGACGCCGATTGCGAGCTTGTAGGCGAGTTGCGCGAGACGCGTCGCCTCCTTCACGCGGATCAGGACCACTGAATAGAACTTCTCCCAGATGCGCGGTACCGCGCCGAAGACCGTGGGCGCGATCTCGCGCACGTTTTCCGGCACGGTCTCGGGGTTCTCGACGAAGTTGAGCCGCGTGCCCGAGAGGAACGCGGTGTAGACGCCGACAATGCGCTCGGCCACATGGCAGAGCGGCAGGAAGCACATGCGCTCGTCGTCGGGGTGCTGCTCGAAGGCGTCGGTGTAGAGCTTCGAGGCGAACAGCAGGTTGGCGTGCGACAGCATCGCGCCTTTCGGCCGGCCGGTGGTGCCGGAGGTGTAGATCAACACCGCGAGGTCGTTGGCCTTGCGCAGCGCGACGCGG
>DATEKY010000544.1:0-2893 GCA_035277225.1 Xanthobacteraceae bacterium | reverse complement strand
GGTGTCGCGCAGCGGGACCAGCCTTCCCTCGTGCCCGTCGCGCACCAGATCGCGGCAGCCCGGGGCATCCGTCGTCACGATCGGCCGGCCGCAGGCCGCGGCCTCGATCAGGCTGCGCGGCACGCCCTCGCGATACCAGGTCAGCAGCATTGCGACGTGGTTCTCGCGCCACACCGCCGCGACGTCATCGGAGCGGCCGTGCCACACGATCCCGGGCTCGCCCGACCATTCGCGCAACTGGGCTTGCGTGCACGAGCGGCGATTGGATGGATCGGGCGCGCCGTAAAGATGCAGCTCGATCGCCGCGCCGAGCGCACGCGCGCGACGCGCCGCCGCCACCGCTTCGGCGATCCCCTTCGGCGCGATCATGCGCGCCACCACCCCCACTCTCACCGGCGGCGCCGCCGGCTCTGCCGACGGCGAGAACTCGTCCGGATCGACACCCGCACCCGGCACGATCGTCACCGGCGGCTTGTCCGGATCGAGGCCGAATTCGCGCGGATCGTCGGTATTCTCGAACAAATACTGCGTATCCGGCCCTTTCAGCCAGCGCCCGACGATGAAGCGCACCAGCGCCCGCGCGACGCGCTCGACCGGCCCGTGGTTGCTCCACATGTGCCCGAGGCCGGTCGGCGCCAGCACCAGCCGCTTCGCGCCACCCAGGCGCGCCGCAAGCCCGCCCAGCACCACCATGCGCAGCGAGATGCAATGCACAACGTCCGGCCGCTCCTCGCGCACGATGCGCGCCATGCGGAAAAAGCCGCGCAGCGCCTCGAACGGACCGAAGCTGCGCCGCTCGTTCTCCAGCGACACTACGCGACAGCCTTCCGCAGCGATGCGCGCCGCCTGCTCGCGCAGGCGCGTCGCCACCACGACCTCGAAACCAGCCGCCTTCGCGGTGCGGGCCATCGGCAGGAAATGGGAGACGAAAAACCAGTCCTCGGTGATGAGATAAAGAAGTTTGGGCATCAGGGCTCGGCGGATCGACGGGACGCCCCGCTTTAGCTTAAAGATTGGATGGTGGCGACTGGAGGTCCCAGTGGGGGACGTGGAAGTGCCCTGGCGAGTGCTCGCCGTCGTGCTGCTCGCCGCAATCGCGATCAGCACCGGCCTCATTCTGGCGCTGCGACCGCTGCTCGTGCGCTACGCGCTTGCGCGGCCGAATCCGCGCTCTTCGCACGCGGCGCCGACACCGCAGGGCGGCGGCATTGCGGTGGTGACGGCGGCGCTCGCCAGCCTCTGGCTCGGAGCGGCGCTGGCGGGCCTGACGGGCGAAGCGCAGCTGGCCGGCCTGACGCTCGCTGCCGCGATCCTCGCGCTGATCGGCGTGGTCGACGACATTCGCGGGCTTGGGCCGGTGCCGCGGCTGCTGGTCCAGGCCGTCGCGGTCGGTGTGGTGATCGCGACGCTGCCGGCGGACGTCCGCATCGTCCCGCTGCTTCCGCGCACGCTCGAATGGGTGCTGCTGCTGGTCGGCGGGGTGTGGTTCGTGAACCTGGTCAACTTCATGGACGGCATCGACTGGATGACCGTCGCCGAGACCGTTCCGATTGCCGCCGGCGCCGTGCTGCTCGGCCTGATCGGCGTGGTGCCGCTGTCCGCCGTTCTGGTCGCGCTCGCGCTGCTCGGCGCGACCATCGGATTTGCGCCGTTCAACCGGCCGGTCGCGCGGCTGTTTCTCGGCGACGTCGGCAGCCTGCCGATCGGGCTGATGCTCGGCTGGATCTTGATGATGCTCGCGAGCCGCGGACATTTCGCCGCCGCGCTGCTGCTGCCGCTTTATTATCTGGCCGACGCCACGATCACGCTGGCACACCGGCTCGCGCGCCGCGAAGCCGTGTGGCAGGCGCACCGCACGCATTTCTACCAGCGCGCCACCGACGGCGGATTCGCCGTGACGGAAATCGTGGTGCGTGTCTTCGTGCTCAATATCGCATTGGCAACGCTGGCGCTGGTAAGCGCGATCGAGCCTGACCTGCGGGTCGATCTGGCAACCCTGGCGCTCGGCGGCGCGCTGGTCGCCTGGCTGCTCGGGACTTTTGCCCGAGGCAAGCGGTGAAAGTGCTGGTGACAGGCGCGTCCGGCATGATCGGCCGGCCGCTCACGGCTGCGCTCGCCGATGCCGGCCACCAGGTGCGCGCCGCGGTGCGGCGCGCCCAGACATTTCCGGAGGGGATCGCGGTCGCGCAGATCGGCGATCTTGCGGGAGACATCGACTGGTCCCCCCTGCTCGCCGGCATTGATGCGGTCGTGCACCTTGCCGGCATCGCGCATGTCGGCACCGGCGTTGCGGAAAGCACCTACGACCGGGTCAATCATCTGGCGACCGCGGCGCTCGCGCGTGCGGCCGCGACCGCCGCAATCAAGCGTTTCGTGTTCGTCTCCTCGATCCGGGCGCAGAGCGGAACGCACGCCGACCATCCCTTGAGCGAAAGCGATCCGCCGCTGCCGACCGAAGCCTATGGGCGCTCGAAGCTCGCGGCCGAACACGCGGTGCGCGCCTCCGGCGTGCCGTACACGATCCTGCGTCCGGTGCTGGTCTACGGGCGCGGCGCGAAGGGCAATCTGGCGAGCCTGCTGCGGCTCGTGTGCATGCCGGTGCCCCTTCCCTTCGGAAGGCTTGCAAACAAGCGCTCGCTGCTTGGCGTGGACAACCTGATCGCGGCGGTTCGGTTTGCGCTCGAGACCGAGCGCGCCGCCAACGAGACGTTCATGGTTTCCGATCCGAATGCCGTCAGCGTCGCCGAGATCGTCGCGATCTGCCGCGCCGCGACGGGCCGCCGTCCGGATTTGCTGCCCGTCCCGCCACGTCTGTTCGCCGGATTATTCGCCCTCGCGGGTCAGCGGGACACATGGAATCGGCTCGCGGGCTCGCTCGAAGCGCCACCTAAGA
>DATEKY010000543.1:0-3273 GCA_035277225.1 Xanthobacteraceae bacterium | reverse complement strand
GGGCCGTAGAGCCGGCCATAGCGCAGCACGACGCCCTCGATCGGCGGCGTGCGCAGCACCGCCCATTCGAGCGCTATAACGCCTTCCGAGGTCCGCTTGCCCGGACCTTCGACCACGAGCGGATCCTCCTCGTGGTGCGGCTCCGGTCCGGGCGCATAGGCAAATGCGATGCTCTGCGCGATCACGCGCCGCGCGCCCGCGACCTTGGCGGCCGCCATCAGGTTGCGCGTGCCCTCGATGCGGATGCGGGCATTCGCCTCGCGCGTCGTCGCATAGTTGGCCGGATCGTTGACGTCCGGCAAATCGGTCAGCTGGTGGATGACGACCTCGGGCCGCGCCGCCACCACGGCCGCCGTCAGCCGGTCGGCATCGAACACATCGACGACGACCGGACGGCCGCACATCGCCTCGATCGAGCCCGCTGTGGCGGCCGAACGGGTCGTTCCGGTCACCTCATGGCCCAGCAGGACGAGGAGCGGCGTCAACCGGCGCCCGATGACGCCCGCGGCCCCGGCAAGGAAAATCCGCATGGTGTAAGACTAGAGTCCCCGCCCCGCCCCGTCGAGTTATATGCCCCGCCTCCGCAAAAGCTTCTTCAACCGCAGCGTCCACGAGGTCGCGCCCGAGCTGATCGGCGCGACGCTGCTGTTCGACGGCGTGGGCGGCATCATCGTCGAGGTCGAGGCCTATCATCACACCGAGCCCGCCGCGCATTCCTATGGCGGGCAGACCGCACGCAATGCCGTGATGTTCGGGCCGCCCGGCTACGCCTATGTGTATCGTTCCTACGGCATCCACTGGTGCGTGAATTTCGTGTGCGAGCGCGCGGGGAGTGCGAGCGCGGTGCTGATCCGCGCGCTCGCGCCGACCGAAGGGCTCGCCGCGATGCATCGGCGCCGCCGCAATGCCGATCCGCGGCTGCTCTGCTCGGGGCCCGGGCGGCTGACGGAAGCGCTCGGCATTACCCACGCCCACAATGCGCTGCCGCTCGACGCGCCACCGTTCGCGCTATGGGCGCGCAAGGACGAGCCGGAGGTTGCCGCCGGCCCGCGCATCGGCATCACCAAGGCGGTCGATCTGCCCTGGCGCTACGGGCTGAAGGCGTCGCGATTTCTCAGCAAGCCGTTCAAGGTATGATCTGCTAGAGCGTTGGGACGAAACAGGGAGCGACGAGATGATCAAGGTAGGCGTGTTCTATCCGCTGACGAAGAAGTTCGACTGGGACTACTACCTCGCCAAGCACACGCCGATGATCAAGGAGCTGCTGTCGCCCGCGCTGAAGAAGGTCGACATCGAAGAGGGCCTGGCCGGCGGCGGCCCGGGCGCGCCCGCGACCTACACCACGATCTGCAACCTGCATTTCGACTCGGTCGAGGCGTTCCAGAAGGCGTTCGCGCCGCACGCGCAGGCGATCATGAGCGACATCGCGAACTACACCGACGTGCAGCCGCTGGTGCAGATCAGCGCGGTGAAGATGTAGCTATCCGCTGCATCGGCGTCAGCCCCGCACGCCAGCGCAAATAGAAGATCAGGCCGGACGGAAGGGTCGCGAGCACCGGCGCTTGTGGCAGTCCGGCGGCGCCGAGCAGGTCGGCGATCCAGTGATTGCAGACCTTGAAGACGCTGAAGCTGCCGTTCGCTGGATAGAACAGGCTTGGGCCATAAAGGCCGCGCCCGAGATCCGGCAGCGCGCCGCCTTGCGGCGGGACGAAGGTCGCATCGAGCGTGGCTAGCATTCGGTCGAAGCCCCGGCCCGTAAGCGGGATACGCACGAGCTCAGCGGCGGTGAACACGTGCGCCGGATGGCCGCTGATCCCGACCACGTGCAGCACCGACGTGTTGCCGGGGGAGAACAGCGCGCGCAACGCGACCAGCAGCGAAATATCGGCGACGGTCGGAACCGACTGATAGAACGCGCGGTCACCCCAGCCAAACTCCACCCAGTCGAAGTCTGCAAAGCGCTGCGTGACGGCGATCAGCGCCGGATAGCCGAGCGCGCTCGCGAACTCGGCGAGTGCGCGGCGCGGCAGCGCGAGGCCGGTGTGATAACCGTTGCTGACGAGCACGACTTCCACCCGCCCCGAATCCGGGTCCGGCGGCCAGAGCATCGGGTCGGCCGGACGCGCCGTGATGTAGGCCGCGCCGATCAGCACCCACAGCAGGATCATCAATACGATCCCAATTCCTGCCGCGATGCCTCCGGCCCAGCGCCGCATGTCATGACGCCTGCTTCAGCCGCTCCAGCGCTTCGAGGATTTTCGCACGGCGGCCTTCGGCTTCTTCGCGCTTCTCTTTCTCGCCGTCGATGATCTCCTCCGGCGCCTTACGCACGAAATCCGGATTGCCGAGCTTGGCATCGACGCGCTTGATGTCGGCGTCGGCCTTGGCGATCTCCTTGGTGAGCCGTGCCTGCTCGGCCGCGACGTCGATGATGCCCTTGAGCGGCAGCGCGGCGACCTCGTCGCGCACGACCAGCTGCACCGAGCCGGCCGGCGCGGCGTCAGCGTAGGAAACCTCCGACACGCGCGCGGCCCGCTTCATGAAGTCGGCCCAACGGCCCGCCCGCGCACGCGTTTCCTCCGAGGCATGCACCAGCGTGAGCGGCGTCGGCGCAGAAATGTTCATCTCGGCGCGCACCGAGCGGATCGCGCTGACCAGATCGACCACCCAGCCGATCTCGGCCTCGGCCGCCGGGTTGTCGAGGCCCTCGTACGAAGGCCAATCGCTCAGCGCGAGCAACGCGGAACGCGGCGCCGACGCCGTGACGCCCCACAGCTCCTCGGTGATGAACGGCATGAACGGATGCAGCAGCTTCAGCACCTCGTCGCGCACCCAGGCGACCATCGCGCGCGTCTCGGTCTTTGCCGCGCTATCGGGCCCCATCAGCACCGGCTTCACCAGCTCGAGATACCAGTCGCAGTAGACGTTCCACACGAAGCGATAGGCCGCGCCCGCCGCCTCATTGAACTTGTAGGCGACGACGGCTTCGGTGATCTCGCGGCCCGCCTTCGCGAGTTCGTGACCGATCCATTTGTTCAGCGTCTCGGTCGCAAGCCGCGGATCGAATCCGGGCACCATCGCGGCCTGGTTCATCTCGGCGAAGCGCGCCGCGTTCCACAGCTTGGTCGCGAAGTTGCGGTAACCCTCGACGCGCTGCGTCGACAGCTTGATGTCGCGCCCCTGCGCCGCCATCGCGGCCAGGGTGAAGCGCAGCGCGTCGGCGCCGTATTCGTCGATCAGCGCGAGCGGATCGATGACGTTGCCCTTCGACTT
>DATEKY010000542.1:0-9605 GCA_035277225.1 Xanthobacteraceae bacterium | reverse complement strand
CGTCGATCTTTGCGCGCATGCGCGAGCTCGGCGACAAGATCGAGGCCGCCGGCAACGACATTTTGCCGAGTATCAGGCAGTAATTCTGCCGTAGGGTGGGCAAAGGCGCGTCTTCGCGCCGTGCCCACCGCAGCTGGGTATTTGGCGCGCGTGGGCACGCGCATCGCGGCTAACGCGGCGCCGCGCTTTGCCCATCCTACGACTACCCCTCCATCCACTCCGCCGCCTTGTCCAGCATCTCCGCCATCACGTCGGCATCCTTCCGCCCGCTGCGCGCCGGGACGTGGAACGAGTGATCCGCATCCTCGAACAGCGTGAGCGTTGCGCGGGGGCCGAGCGCCGCGCACACCGGCCGAAGCTCGCCGAGATCGGCGAGCGCATCGCGCGTGCCCTGCAGGAACAGCATCGGGACGGCCACGTCGGAGAGATGCGCGGCGCGCTCGCGCGAGGGCTTGCCCGCCGCGTGCAGCGGAAAGCCGAAGAAGACGAGGCCGTGCACGCCATCCAGTGGTGCTTTCGCCTGCGCCTGCGAGGTCATGCGCCCGCCGAAGGATTTGCCGCCGGCGAACAGCGGCAGCTTGGCGAAGCGCTCGCGCGCCGCATCGACCGCCGCGCGCACCGTCGCATGTGCGATGGTGGGCGGATCGGGGCGCTTGCTGCCAGTCTCCATGTAGGGAAACTGGTAGCGCACCGTCGCGATGCCGCGCTCCGCAAAGCCCGCCGCGACCGCGGCCATGAACGGATGCGCCATGCCGGCGCCCGCGCCGTGCGCCATCACGTAAACGGCGCGCACATCTTTCGGCGCGACGAGGAGGCCGGAGACCTTTCCGGCTTTCAGCGCGATCGAGATCGGTTCTGCTTTTGCGGTCGGCATCGGGCTACACTAGCACGGCATGAAGATCGCGACCTTCAACATCAACAACGTCAACAAGCGGCTGCCGAACCTCCTCGCCTGGCTGCGCGAGGCCGCACCCGACGTCGTCTGCCTGCAAGAGCTGAAGGCCGCACAGCGCGATTTCCCGCAAGCCGCGCTCGCACGCGCCGGCTATGCGTCGGCCTGGGTCGGGCAGAAGACCTGGAACGGTGTCGCCATCCTCGCGCGCGGCGCCGAGCCGGTGGTGACGCGCACCGCGCTGCCTGGCGATGCGGCCGACACGCAGAGCCGCTACATCGAGGCGGCGGTGAACGGCGTGCTGATCGCCTCGCTCTATGCGCCGAACGGCAACCCGCAGCCGGGCCCGAAATTCGCCTACAAGCTCGCCTGGCTCGCGCGGCTCGCCCGCCACGCCAAGGGCCTGCAGAAATCCGGCGCGCCGGTCGTGCTCGCGGGTGACTACAACGTGGTGCCGACGCCGTTCGACATCTACCCGACGAGGTCGTGGGACAAGGACGCGCTGGTGCAGCCGGAAAGCCGCGCGGCGTTTGCCAGGATCGTCAAGCAAGGCTGGACCGACGCGATCCGCGCGCTGCATCCCGACACGCCGATGTACACGTTCTGGCACTACATGCGGAATCGCTGGGGGCGCGACGCCGGGTTGCGGCTCGACCATCTGATGCTGAGCGATGCGGCGGCGCAGCGGCTGAAAAGCGCGGGCGTCGACCGCGCGGTGCGCGGGCTGCCGAACGCCAGCGACCACGCGCCGGCGTGGATCGAACTGGCCCCGCCCAGGCGAAGCCGGCGCACTTAACATAGGTTATTGGAACTCTCCGGTTCCGGCGGCGTTTCCGCTGCGGCCCGCGCAGGGCCTAGGGGAGACTGACCATGTCACTCGGCACTATCCTCATTATCATTCTGATCATCGTCTTGATCGGCGCGCTGCCGACATGGCCGTACAGCTCCGGCTGGGGCTACTACCCGAGCGGCGGCGCCGGCCTTCTCGTGCTGATCCTCATCATCCTGCTGCTGATGGGACGCATCTAGCCGCCCTTCGCGGCCGCCCCGCAGGCGAGCAGCGCGGTCGCCTCGCCGTCGAATGCCGGGGTGAGCGTCACGTCCTCGGCATGATGCTCGCGCATGTAGGTCGCGAGCAGGCGGGCATGGCGCGTGGTGTAGCCGCGCCGCGCATCGACGAGGTACGTCTGAGGCACGTGGCACAAAGCCCATAACGTGTCCTTGCTCCCCCAGGCGGCGTAAACCGGCTCCGCCAGCGGCGTCACGGTCGTGTGGACCGTGTGGAAGAATTGCCGGCGTTGTGGGGACAGGGCGCGAAACGGCCGAACCCAGGTCTCGAACGGAAAATCCGCATCCCAGGCGACGATCGTCGTGTTGGCTGCCGCCGGCCAGGCGCCGAGATCGCGCGCGAGGCGCGCGCGCAGGTCGTCGTCGGTGCGGCCGCTCGCCCACATTTCGCCGAGTTGCCACAGCGCAACGCAGCCGAGAGTCGCGAGGACGCCAGCCGCCAGCACGCGGTCCTCGATGAGGCGATAGCCCTGGCGCCGGATCGATGCAGCGCCGGCAAAAGCCGTCGCCACGGCAACGAGGCAGACGGTGCCGCACAGCACCCACAGGATATGCAGGAACGCCGGCTTGAACGCGACCGAGAGCGCGGCCATCGCGACAGCGAGCCCGGCGGCCGACACGAGCATGACCGCGAGCGCATGGCGCGAACGCACCAAGAGCAGTGCGAGGACGCATAGTGCGGCGAACAGCCAGATCACCTGGGTGCCGGGCGCCAGCGCGCGATGGAAATCGGCGATGCGTTCGGTCCACGATTTGGTGGGAGCCAGCTCGGCGAAGCGCGCCACACGGTCGGCGCTGAACGTATCGGGGACCGCGAACATCCAGTTGGTGATCAGGTTGAAGTCGTTGCGGCTCCATTCGACCGCGGCGAGCGCCGCGTTCATCTCACGCTCGCGCGACAGGTCGGCGTGGAGATATTCGGAGACGCGCAGCCGCGCGCGCTTCTCGGCCTGGAAGTTCTCCCAGCCAGGCGTGAAGCGGTAATACGCGACCTCGAAGGCCTTGCCCGAGATGGCGAGCACGATGCCGACGGCGAGGCCGGCAAGCGGCATCCGCAGCGCCATGACGGGCTTGCGCGTCGCCAGCAGGAGAATCGGCGCGACCAGGGCGGCGGCCAGGACTGCGGCCTCGAACCGAAACAACGATCCGCCGACGAACGCGATTGCGGCAGCGGCGACGCAGAGCCGCAGGCGCATCGGCGAAACCGGCGGACGGAACGCCACCGATGCCAGCAGCGCCGCCGCGCCCCCGGCGAGCAGGATGGCGGCGGCCGAAAACTGGATGTTCTGGAAGACGCCGGCGAAGACGATCAATCCGAGCAGCGCGACAAAGATCGTCTCGCGGCGCGACCCGACGAGCCGGAGCAGCGCGGTCAGCAGCATCAACGCGCCCGCGCTGGTGCCTCCCGCGAGCACGAGGTCGTACCAGGGAATATGCGGCGCGACGCCGTAGAGCACGCGCAGAAGAAGCCCCGCGAGGATGTTCATATAGATCAGGAATTCCGACGCGCGGCCGTCGCCAACGAGGCCCTCGGCGACGGCGCGCATGTTGGGGTCGTCATTGGTGCGGTAGGTCAGCCCGCAGAACCACGCGACGCCGAAGGCCGCGGCGATCACCAGCATGGCGAGCGCGAGCGGCGACAGGATCGGGATGGAGACGGGACTGGCGCCCTCCGCGCTCGCGCCATACCGGCGGATCAGCAGCGGGCGAACGGCCGCGAAACAGATCAGGTCAAGCAGGCCCAGCGCGACAAGCAAGCCGGTGTCGAGCGTCGCGGTGGCCGAGACCGAATAGGTGCGCCCATTGCTGCGTGGGTCGGTGCCGTCGGAGGTCGAGAAATAGAGCCACTCGCCCCAATGCGAGAAGCGCCCTTGTCCCTTCTCGCGGATGTCGGCGTGAGCCGCGTGTGCGGGCTTCAGCTCTGTGCGGCCCTCGAACAGGCGCAGGCTCGAGCGCGCCGAAGGGGCGTCGTCGGCTTCGACCTTGAACGCGACGTTGCCGAGGCGCACCGGCGTCGTCCAGGCCGCGCCGGAGTCGGGAAACATCTGCGACGAGTCGAGAACCGTCGCGAACTGCGGCGGGCGCAACACCGACACCGCCGCCGCGGCGTTCAGCAGGAACAGCGCGGCGAGCGCGCCGCCGAGCCACAGCGGAAAACGCATCAGTCTGATCGGGCCGCTGGCATGGGACTTGCCGGCATGGAATTCACGATCGGTCTGTTACAGTCCGACGCGCACGATAGCTTTTGCGCCGCGGCTTGGCCACGCCGGCAACTGGACTGAACGATGACCGAAACGATCAGCGTCGTCATTCCGGTGTTCAACAACCGCGCGACCCTGGTCGAGCTCGGCGATCGCATCCGGCGCACCGTCGAGCCGGACCGCACGCTCGAGCTGATCCTGGTCGACGACTGCTCGAGCGACGACTCGTGGTCCGTCATCGCGGAGGTCCTGCGCGACAGCCCGGCGCGGGTAGTCGCCATCCGGACGCCGCGCAATCTCGGCCAGCATGGCGCGATCCTGCTCGGTCTCAGCCGCGCGCGCGGCGCATGGTGCGCGGTGCTCGACGCCGATCTGCAGGACCGGCCCGAGGCGATCGCCGACCTGCTCGCCGCCGCAGACGGCCACGATGCCGTGTTCGCGGGCCGCCGCGGGCGCCATCAGGGGCTCGTCCGCCTTCTGACCGGCAAGCTCTATCGCGCACTGCTGGGCGCGCTCGCCGGCGTGCCGTCGGACGCCGGCACCTTCTGCGTGCTGCGGCGCGCCGGCGTGGAGCGCATCCTCGCGCTGCCGGTGACCACACCGTCGTTCATCGCGATGATCGGGCTCGCGCGCCTGCGCGCGACAAGCATCCCTATTCAGAGAGAGCAGCGCCGCGCCGGATACAGCGCGTACTCGACCGGGCTGCGCCTGGCGCTGGCGTGGCGAATGCTGCGCTGCGTGCTCGAATATCGCTTTCGGCCCGCGGACAGCGCGATCGGCGCCACCATCGGTACGTGGGTCGCCGCCTCGACCGTGCGCGAAAGCGCCGGCGCAGTTGTCCATCCGGGCGAGCCGCCGTTATGATTGTCCGCCGATGGAGCCGATCCCCTTCAACGTCCCGCCGCTCGGCGGGCGCGAGCTCGAATACCTGCAGCAGGTGTTCGCCGCGCGTGCTTTTTCCGGCAACGGCGCCTTCACGGCGCGCTGTCACGACTGGCTGCGGCAGCGGATCGGCGCCGAAAGCCTGATCACCAATTCATGCACCGCCGCGCTGGAAATGGCGGCAATCGTCGCCGGGATCGAGCCGGGCGACGAGGTCATCATGCCGTCGTTCACGTTCCCCTCCACGGCGAATGCCGTGGTGCTGCGGCGCGGCGTGCCGGTCTTCGTCGACATCCGCGACGACACGCTCAACCTCGATGAAGCCTTGATCGAGGCCGCGATCACGCCGCGCACCAGGGCGATCTGCGTCGTGCACTACGCCGGCGTCTGCGCCGAGATGGATGCGATCGGCGCCATCGCGCGGCGCCACCGGCTGCGTGTGATCGAGGATGCCGCCCACGCCGTGCTGTCGACCTATCGCGGACGCCAGGCCGGAACGCTCGGCGACTTCGGCTGCTTCAGCTTCCACGACAGCAAGAACGTCATGGCGGGCGAGGCCGGCGCGCTCGCGATCAACGACCCCGAGCTGATCGAGCGCGCCTGCCGGATGTGGGAATACGGCACCAACCGGCGCGCGTTCCAGACCGGCAAGATCGACAAATACAGCTGGCAGGACTGCGGCTCCTCGTTCCTGCCGAGCGAGATCACGGCGGCAGTGCTCTACGCGCAGCTCGAACAGGCCGACCGCTTGACTGCGCAGCGCCGCGCCATCTGGGAGCGCTATCACGCGGCGTTCGAGCCG
The DNA here is from genome assembly GCA_035277225.1 of Xanthobacteraceae bacterium. GTDB lineage: Bacteria > Pseudomonadota > Alphaproteobacteria > Rhizobiales > Xanthobacteraceae > PALSA-894. Next base: position 3,760 of record DATEKY010000542.1, on the reverse strand, counting down.
CTCGAAGCCGCGCAGGCGGTGCGCCGGCCGATCGTGCCGCCGCACTGCGCGCAGAACGCCCACATCTACTATCTGCTGGTGCGCGGCGCACGCCGGCGGGACGAACTGACGGCCCATCTCGGCGCGCAGGGGATCGCGGCACGCTCGCACTACGTGCCGCTGCATTCGGCGCCCGCCGCGTCCGCCCATGCGCGCTCGCATGGCGGCCTCGGCATCACCGACCGGACGAGCGAAAGCCTGATCCGCCTCCCCCTGCACGCCGACTTGGACGCGGCCGACGCCGACCGCGTCATCGACGGCGTCACCGCATTCTTTGGGTCGCCATGAAGGTCGCGATCTTAGGCGGCAGAGGCAGCGGCGAGGACGCGGCGCAGAGCATCAGCCGCATCGAGGCGGGCGGAGCGGCGCTCGCATTCGCCGGCTATCTCAACGACGAACTGGCGATCGGCACGCCGCTGCTCGGCGGGCGCGTGCTCGGCCGTTTCGAGGACTGGACGGCGCTCGGCGCCGACGTCTCGTTTGTGGCGCCGCTGCACAAGGCCAACCAGATGCAGGCGCGGGTCGCGCGCATCGAGAGCCTCGGTGTCCCGCGCGAGCGCTGGGCGACCGTGATCGACCCTGGCGCGGCGATCGCACAGAACACTACGATCGGCAGCGGGGTCGTGCTCGGCACCTTCGCGGTGGTCGGGCCTGGCGCGACCATCGGCATGCACAGCGTCGTACGCCCGCATGCCCAGGTCAGCCACGACGTCACGCTCGGCGACTACGTCTTCATCGGCGGCAACAGCGTGGTCAGCGGCTACTGCACGCTGCACACCGGCGCCTATGTCGGCCCAGGTGCGGTCATCCGCGACCGCGTCACGGTCGGGCGCTTCGCGGTAGTCGGCGTCGGCGCGGTCGTCACCGCCGACGTGGCGGATTTCGCGGTCGTTGCCGGCAACCCGGCGCGCGCGCTGCCGGGAGGTTAAACTCCGCAGTTCCAGTCGCGCGACCATGCAACCCATGATCGTTGGCGCCAGGCCGACTGCTTTGGACTCGATAATCGCGCCCGTTTGGTACAGTCTTTGCTCGCCTCAACCTCGCCGAGCGCGGGAGACCCGAATGACATACGCAATCCATACGCTGGCTGCAGCCGGAGTTGCGCTGCTCGCCGCCGCCACCACATCGCAGGCCGCCGACAAGGTCCGCTTCCAGACCGATTGGCTGCCCTCGGGCGAGCACGCCATGTATTACGGCGGCTGGCAGAAGGGCATCTTCGCCGAGGAAGGGATCGACGTCACGATCACCCGCGGCTACGGCTCGGGTGATACGCTGACCAAACTTGCAGGCGGCGCCTTCGATTTCGGCGTCGCCGACGTTGCCTCGGTGCTCACCGCGCGGGCGCGCCAGAACGTTCCGGTCAAGACCGTTGCGGCGGTCTACAATCAGTCGCCGCACTCGCTGTTCGTGCTGAAGAGCTCCGGCATCACCAACTTCAAGGGGCTGGAGAACAAGAAGATCAGCATCACGCCGGGCAACAGCCACAAATTCTATTTCCCGAAAGTGGCGGAAAAATCCGGCACCGATCCGAACAAGATCGTCTGGGTCAACATGGACGCCAGCGCAATGGCGGGGCAGCTGATCGCCAAGAAAATCGACGCCGCGCCGTTCTATTCGATCCATCATTACTACATCAACAAGGCCGCGAAGGCGGCCGGCGAAGACATCATTCCGCTGCCCTTCGTCGAAGTCGGCTTCAAAATCTACGCCGCCACCATCATCGCGACTGACGAAACCATCGCGAAGCGCCCCGATCTCACCAAGCGCTTCCTGCGCGCGATCAAGCGCTCGTTCGAATGGGCGCGCGACAATCCGGAAGAAGCCTGCAAGCTGCACATCCAGAAGGTGCCCGAGGTCGCGCTCGACGACTGCGTGCACAGCGTGAAGGCGGTGATGACCTTCGTGTTCACCGACCACGAGAAGCAGTTCGGCTGGGGCAAGGTCTCGCCCGAGCGGCTGGCGACGACCTGGGCGGCGGTCGCGGAATCGCAGGACCTGGATCCGAAATGGAATCCGAACCAGGCCTTCGACCTCTCGCTGCTTCCGGAGAAGTGACCGAACCGCCGCGGCCGGGCTTCCGCGCGTGATCGTCCTCGACCATGTGGCCAAAACCTTCGTCACGCGCGGTGGCGAAGAGGTCGTCGCCATGTCCGACGTCTCGCTCGAGGTCGGCCGCAACGAGTTCGTCTGCCTGGTCGGGCCGTCCGGCTGCGGCAAATCGACCTTGTTGCGCCTGGTCGCCGGCCTGGTGCCGCCGACCGGCGGCAACGTGTCGATCGGCGACGCCGCCGTCACCGAGCCGCGCGACGACACCGGGATCGTGTTCCAGGCGCCGACGTTGCTGCCGTGGGCGAGCATTCTCGACAACGTGCTGTTTCCGCTCGACATGATGGGCAGGCTCGATGCGGCCGGGCGCGACCGCGCGCGCGAGCTGCTGGCACTGGTCGGGCTTGCCGGGTTCGAGAGCAAATATCCGCGCGAGCTCTCGGGCGGCATGCAGCAGCGCGCCGGCATCTGCCGCGCGCTGGTGCACGATCCGGACATCCTGCTGATGGACGAGCCGTTCGGCGCGCTCGATGCGCTGACCCGCGAGGAGCTCACCGTCGAGCTGATGCGCATCTGGCAGGAACGGCCGAAGACCATCCTGTTCGTCACCCATTCGATCCCCGAGGCGGTGCTGCTCGCCGACCGGGTGGTCGTGATGTCGGCGCGGCCCGGCCGCGTCGCCGAGATCATCAACGTTGCGCTGCCCCGCCCACGCGACTTCGACATGGAGGCCCGCAGTGAATTCCAGGACGCCACAAGACGGATCCGCGAGCTTATCTTCGGCAACCGCGGCGCCCGCCGCTAGCAAGAAGCGCTGGTCGCGCATCGCCGCCGACATCGCGCAGCCGGTTGCAGCACTCATTGCGTTCGTCGTGCTGTGGGAGCTGATCTGCCGCGTGTTCGGCATTCCGGCCTACCTGGTGCCGACACCGTCGGCGATCTGGGCCGATACCTGGAAGCTCATCGGCCCGGTGTCGGACCATACGCTCGCCACCACCCGCACCGTGCTGCTCGGCTTTCTCGCCTCGCTGATCGTCAGCCTGCCGCTGGCGGTGCTGATCACGGCATCGCCCGCGGTCGCCAACACGATCTATCCGTTTTTAGTGCTGACCCAGTCGATCCCAAAGGTGGCGCTGGCGCCGATCCTGGTGGTGATCTTCGGCAGCAACGAGCTGCCGCGCGTGGTGGTGACGTTCCTCGTCGCCTTCTTTCCGCTGGTGCTTTCGATCGCGGCCGGCATCGCGTCGGTGCCGCCCGAGCTGATCGAGCTCGGCCGCGCCTGCCGCGCCAGCCGCTGGCGCGAGCTGTGGCGCATCCGCCTGCCCTATGCGGTCCCGTTCATCTTCAGCGGGCTCAAGGCGGCGATCACGCTCTCGGTGGTCGGCGCGGTGGTCGGCGAGTTTGTCAACGCCGACAAGGGGCTCGGCTACCTGATCGTGACCTCGACGGCGTTCTTCCAGGTGCCGCTCGCCTGGGGCGCGCTGGTGCTGCTGTCGCTGCTCGGCATCATCCTGTTTCAGATCGTGGTGATCGTCGAGCAGGTGTTCTTTCCGTGGGCGATCACCGACGACAAACAGGTCGCGTGAGGAGAATCGTGATGGCGGACAAGCGCGCAACGATCATTCGCGGAGGGCGGCTCGTCGGGTCCGCCCCGCGCGCCGAGGCGGCCGACATT
>DATEKY010000541.1:0-2470 GCA_035277225.1 Xanthobacteraceae bacterium | reverse complement strand
CCGGATACGCTTCCGTCAAATTGTGAAAGGCTCTAGGGCCAAAGGCCGCGGTCTCGCGCTCGGACCCGTGTCTCCCAGCGACGATCTACAGGTAGAAGTTGGCAAGCTGATCGCGAGCGGGACGAACAAGTGGGCTCGGGTCGTAAGGTTTGCAGGGGTAAAACCGGAGCGATCGAATCTGATCAGACTGGATCAGGAGTAGAGGCGAAGCTGTCGTTGATTGGAATCGCGAGGTTCGCCTCGGCCAGAAGCCGAACGCGCTGCGGCGATGTCCGCTATGGGTCAAAAGGCGTCATGCGATGACGGTCATGTCCGCTTTCAATCGCACCACTCGTCGAGAGATCCTCGAAATCGGAAAGCGAACCACGTGCAGGCCGAAAGGAGAAAAATCGCACTTTGCGTCCTGTTCGCGCCACGGGAGAGATTCTCGTGGTTCGCTTTCCTATAAAGAAGTGCCCATTTGGCGCGGAAAACCGCGATTTCGGTCGCTGAATTGCGAAGAGACTAGGAATAAATGACTAGGTGGCGGAGAGGGTGGGATTCGAACCCACGGTACGCTTTCACGTACACACGCGTTCCAGGCGTGCGCCTTAAACCACTCGGCCACCTCTCCGCTGGAGCGCTCTTGTGACCGGCGGCGGCAGCTTTTTCAAGTGACCGGATAGCGCGAATCCGGGCCGGGCCGGCGGGCGCGGCCGGACCTTCGCGCCGGCCGACGCTTGCGGCCATTGCCCCATCGGCAACCGGGCGGGTCGCCCCCGGTACCCACGATTGAACCCGGCGCGGGGCCGGAGTAATCGAAGGACCGCCCGGGGCGCGGCGCGAAGGGACAGCATGATCCGGTTTGTATTCCGCTTTGTCGGCCTGTGGATACTGGCCGCAGGGTTCGTGGCGCTCGTGCGCGACGGCACCAAGTCGATCGCCGGAAACGCGTTGATCGTCACCAACCTCGCCAGGGACTGGACCGAGATCCACGAAACGAGCCTCGAGCAGCTCAAGGGGGTGGTCGAGCGCCATGCCGGGCCGGCGGTCTGGGAGCTCGCCTCGGCCTATCTGCTCGGTGCGCCCAGCTGGGTGGTGCTCGGCATTCTCGGATCGATCTTCATCCTCATCGGCCGCAAGAAAAAGCCGCTGATCGGCTACGGCCGCGACTGATAGTGCGCCGAAAACGACGAAGGCCGCGGGGCTTGCCCGCGGCCCTGCCGCTCTGCGCGGTCAACTATTTGATCGTGTCGGCGCCTGCCTTGCAGGCCTGTCCATCCTGTGCGCCGGTCGCGCCGCTGCAGCCGATCGCGCCGATGATCTTGCCGTCGCGCACGAGCGGAATGCCGCCTTCGGAGGCGATGACTCCATCGAGCGTCATCACCGCGAGGCCGGCACCGCCCGCCGCAACCCGATCTTCGAACGCCTTCGTCGGCCTGCGGAACATCGAGGCCGCCTTGGCCTTGTGAATCGCGATCTGCACCGAAGCGAACTGCGTCTGGTCCATCTTGCTGAAATGGACGAGATGGCCGCCATTCGACACGACCGCGATGGCCATGAACCAGCCGTTCTTCTTTGCCTCGGCGGCGGCTGCCTCCACCGCCTTCGTGGCCTGCTCGAGATTGACACCGGGTTGGCCGTATTGCGGCGAAGCCGCCGGCGGCGCAACCATCTCGGCCTGCGCCGCAGTGGCGAACACCGCGGCTGTCATCGACAAAGCGAGCATCAGTTTACGCATCAGCAGTCCTCCCAAGCTTGTGTGCTCGAAGCGCTCATCGGCGCTTGCATCCTCACGTTGCCAGCATAGGGCGCGGCCGCGCGGCGCGGTATCCTGCTTCGTCGGCGTAGCGCCGTGCTCTCGTTTTCGTGATCGGCTTGCCGCCGCACCGGGTTCAGGATGTGAAAACGGCAAGCCGTGCGCGGCGTTCGAACAGACATTATATTGGGGCCACGCAGAGGAGATCAGCATGTTCATGTTCAGGAAGAAGCTGGAAATGCCGACCACCGCGGACGCGCTGCCCGGCCGCCCCAATCCGATCCCGACCGCCGCCAGGCACCACGTGCTCGGCACGCCCTTGAAGGGTCCGTATCCGGAAGGCCTCGAGACCGCGATCTTCGGGCTTGGCTGCTTCTGGGGCGCGGAGCGCATGTTCTGGAAGCTCGGCGACGGCATCTACACCACCGCGGTCGGCTACGCGGCGGGCATTACGCCGAACCCGACCTACGAGGAGGTCTGCTCGGGCCGCACCGGCCACAACGAGGTCGTGCTGGTGGTCTACGACCCGAAGAAGATCTCATACGAGACGCTGCTCAAAACCTTCTGGGAAGGCCATGACCCGACCCAGGGGATGCGCCAGGGCAACGACGTCGGCACGCAGTATCGCTCCGGCATCTATGTGACCACGCCGGCGCAGCGGAAGGCCGCCGACGAGTCGAAGGCGATGTACAACAAGGCGCTGGCGGCGGATCGTTACGGCGCGATCACCAC
>DATEKY010000540.1:0-3015 GCA_035277225.1 Xanthobacteraceae bacterium | reverse complement strand
TCAACCCCGCGCCCAAGCAGTAGGCCGAATTGTTGCGGCTCCCGGTGCCAATCGCGCGCGGTTGGGCTAAGGCTTTCTGATGTTTACCTCCGTCCTGATCGCCAATCGCGGCGAGATCGCCGTCCGTATCGCGCGCACCGCGAAGCGCCTCGGCCTGCGCGTCATCGCGGTCTATTCGGAGGCCGACGCCGACGCGCTGCATGTGCGCATCGCCGACGAGGCGCATCTGATCGGCCCGCCGGCGGCGCGAGAGAGCTATCTGTCGATCGACAAGCTGATCACGGTCGCGCGCTTCACCCAGGCGCAGTGCATCCATCCGGGCTACGGCTTCCTGTCGGAGAATGCGCAGTTCGCGGAAAGCTGCGCGGCGGCCGGAATCGTGTTTGTCGGGCCGCCGCCCTCCGCGATCCGGGCGATGGGGCTGAAGGATCAGGCGAAGGCGCTGATGGAGAAGGCCGGCGTGCCGGTGGTGCCCGGCTATCATGGCGAGCGGCAGGACGCGAAATTCCTCAAGGAGAAGGCCTACGAGATCGGCTATCCGGTGCTGATCAAGGCGGTCGCGGGTGGCGGCGGCAAGGGCATGCGCCGCGTCGACAAGCACGCCGAGTTCGACACGGCGCTGGAAGGTGCGGCGCGCGAGGCGCAGTCCGCCTTCGGCGATCCGCGCGTGCTGATCGAGAAATACGTGACCGCACCGCGTCACGTCGAGATGCAGGTGTTCGCCGACCGCCACGGCAACGTGATCCATTTGAACGAGCGCGACTGCTCGCTGCAGCGGCGACATCAGAAGGTGATCGAGGAGGCGCCCGCGCCCGGCATGACCGCCGAGGTGCGCGCCGCGATGGGCCGTGCCGCGACCGAAGCCGCGCGCGCGGTCGGCTACGAGGGCGCCGGTACGGTCGAGTTCATCGCCGACGGCGCGCAAGGCCTGCGGCCGAACGGCTTCTGGTTCATGGAGATGAACACGCGGCTGCAGGTGGAGCATCCGGTGACCGAGGCGATCACCGGGCTCGATCTGGTCGAGCTGCAATTCCGCGTCGCGGCGGGCGACACGCTGCCGCTCGCGCAGGCCGACGTGCGCATCGACGGCCATGCCGCCGAGGCGCGGCTTTACGCCGAGGACCCCGAGCGCAACTTCCTGCCCTCGACCGGCAAGCTGACCGCGCTGGAATTCCCAGCCGGCGAGGGCGTGCGGATCGATACCGGGGTCGAGACCGGCTCGGTCGTCTCGCCTTACTACGATCCGATGATCGCGAAAGTCATTGCGCATGGGCGCGACCGCGGGCAAGCGCTGCAACGGCTCGCAGGTGCGCTCGGCGACACGGTGGTGGTCGGGCCGCACGCCAATGCGGCGTTCCTCAAGGCGCTGGTCTCGCACCCGGAGTTTCGCGCCGGGCGCTTCGACACCGGCTTCATCGACCGCAATCTCGCGGAGCTCGTCCGCGTCGATCCGGCGGCGGAAAATGCCGCAATCGCCGCGGCAGTCGAGACGCTGCTGCGCCCGGCGGCGCAACCGGACGGCGGCTGGCGCGATCCATGGGACGCGAACGATGCCTTCTCGCTCGGGCCGGCCCGACAGCTCGATCTCGACATCACGGTCGACGGGCATCCGCGCACGGCGGCGGTCGCATGGCGCGACGGCGCGCAGGTGACCGTGGACGGCGTTGCGGCCGGCAACGGCGTGCGCTTCGTGCCGGCGGGCGCCGGCGTGGTGGCGATCGCGAACGGCGTCCAGCGCAGCGTCGCGCTGAAGAGCTACGACTCAATCGACGTCGATCACCTCGACGGCGATGGCGTGATCAAGGCGCCGATGCACGGCAAGGTGCTGGCGATTTTGGTGGAGCAGGGCGCGCGCGTCGCCAAGGGCGAGCGCGTCGCGGTGGTCGAGGCGATGAAGATGGAGCACGCGCTGACGGCGCCGATCGACGGAACGGTCGGCGAAATCGTGGCGTCGGTCGGCGCGCAGATCGCCGAAGGTGCGACCATCCTGTCGATCGCGGCGGCGGAATGAAAGCGTGGATCGCCGGTGTCCTGTTGCTGGCGGCCGATCCCGCGCTCGCGTGCAAATGCGCCGTCGTGTCGCGCGAGCAGACGATTGCGGCGACGCCGCTGGTGTTTGAAGGCCGAATCCTGAGCATTGAGACAAAGGGCAAAGCGCAGCTCACGACCGTCACGGCCACCAATCCAATCAAGGGCGTGTCGAAGGGTGTCACGCTGAAGGTGACGTCAGGCACCCAAAGCGCGGCCTGCGGCTATGATTTTCGCGAAGCACCGAAGACATTGACGATCGGCGGCGAGAAGGTGGGGCGCAACATGATCAGCGTGCGCCGCTGCACGATGTACAATCTCAATCATTAAGGCCAAGCGCTGCGATCTCCTTGCGCGAGAGCTGACGCTTGGCGACCGCGTAGACGTGGTCCTCACCATAGAGCTCGCCGCTTCGAAGCTTGCTCAGCTTCGCGATCTTCACCACGTCGGTATAGGTGTCGAACACCGTAAAGGAACGCGTCTCGCCCTTCGGCGCGCGCCAGGTCACGACCTTGGTCGGGATCGGCGCGAGGCGGATCTCCCACCAGCAGTTGTCGTCGAACCGGTGGGCCTGAACGTTCGGCGCAATCTCACGCATGCGCGTGGCGCGATGCTTCGCGGCAGCCGCCCTGGTCTCGCGGCACTTCGCGCTCCAGCTCTTGTAATGCTTGTTCTTGCGCAGCAGGCCGCTGCGCGGATCGACGTAAAGCCGGTAGTGCGACTCGGCGAGCGGCTGCAGGGCGCCGTGGCGCGGCGCCACGAACACGACGCCGTCCCTGATGAAGCTGTGCATCCCGACGAAGTCGACGATGTGGTCGCGCACGTGCTGCTGCACCGTGCTCGCGGTCGAGAGGTTCTCGCAGATGTCCGACCACACCTTGTCCCAGGGCCGGTTGACCTGGCTTTCCAAATAGCGGCGCAGCGGGGCGAGGTTCTCGTTCAGCGATTTGGACCGCCCGGCAACCTTCGCGCCGCGCTTCATGCCAA